>JBFFNJ010000241.1:0-3372 GCA_041563215.1 Candidatus Deferrimicrobia bacterium
TCTGTCCAACAAGTACGGGGAGGCCATCTCCTTCGATCTCTGGCAAAACCTCGTGCGCCTCAATGACTGGGTCTGTAAAAACTGGCGAAAACCCGACGAGGGAATCTGGGAGGTCCGCGGCGGAAAGAAGCACTTTCTCCATTCGAGGCTCATGTGCTGGGTCGCCATAGACAGGGCGATCCGCCTCGCCCACAAACGCTCCTTTCCGGCTCCCCTCGACAGATGGTACAAAACGCGGGACGAGATACATCACGATATCACCACAAACTTCTGGGATCGGAAACGGAAGGCCTTCGTTCAACACAAGGGTGCCGTGACCACCGATGCATCCTCTCTGCTGATGCCCCTTGTAAAGTTCATCGGGCCGACCGACCCCCGCTGGCTTTCCACCCTCAGGGCCATCGAGGAGGATCTCGTGCACGATTCTCTCGTCTTCCGCTACAGGATCGGTGAGGCAGCCTCAGACGGCCTGGAGGGGGAGGAAGGCACCTTCAGCATGTGCACTTTCTGGTACGCAGAGTGCCTCTCCCGCGCCGGAGACGTGGAGAAAGCCCGCTTCTATTTCGAGAAGATGCTCGGTTACGCTAACCACCTCGGGCTCTATGCCGAGGAACTGGGGCCCTCCGGGGAGCATCTCGGAAATTTCCCGCAGGCCTTCACCCACCTCGGGCTCATCAGCGCGGCACACAACCTCGACCGGATGCTCTCGAAAGGATAAGGGAGGGAAAATCCCGGGGAATGAAATCGGGGACCGGGGTAAGCGGAGGCGCACAGGACCCCCTTATCTCTCAAGGGAAAAGTGCAAAACCGCATTTCTCGTGCGGTCAGGGATACGGCACTCCTTTGCTGTTGACGGGCCTGCCGGCAGTGAGTACCCTATGCAAAGCGGGGAGTCGGGACGATGAGAAACCTTTTGCAAAGATTGGGCGAGGAATTCATCCACTATCTGATGCAGACGGGCAGGATGGGGCTCTTTCTCTTTTCCTGCCTGATGCGCGTGGTGACGCCCCCCTTCAAGCTTCAGCCCATCATCAAGCAGATCCACTTCATCGGCTCCCGGTCAATGTTCGTGATCATATTCACCGGGGCGTTCACGGGCATGGTACTGGGTTTGCAGGGGTTCTACACGCTCAGGAAATTCGGCTCAGAGGGGCTCCTTGGATCGGCAGTCGCTCTGAGCCTAATCCGTGAACTGGGACCGGTTTTAACCGCCCTGATGGTGATCGGGCGTGCCGGTTCGGCCATCTGCGCCGAGATCGGCATCATGAGGAACTCGGAACAGATCGATGCCCTGGAGTGTATGGCCATCGACCCCTACAGATACCTCATGGTTCCGAAATTCGTGGCCGGCATCGTTTCCCTGCCCCTGCTCACCTTCATGTTCGACGTGATCGGGATACTGGGCGGATTCCTCGTGGGCGTCGTCCTCCTGGGCGTGAACCGGGGTACCTACTTTCAGAGCATGTACGCCAGTGTGGACTGGAATGATATCTGGATGGGGATCGTGAAATCGCTGGTATTCGGTTTGCTCATCATATGGATCTCGGCGTCGAAAGGCTATTTTCTCCACCTCGAGCGATCGGGAGGTTTCGGGGCGGAAGGGGTGAGCAGGACAACGACGAGCGCCGTCGTGCTCTCATCGGTTACCATCCTCGTCTGGGATTACCTCCTCAGCGCGATTCTTCTCTGACTCAGGGCCAACCGGGCCCCAGGGGTTTCGCGCAGATGGTTGAACAAAAGCGGGTGAAACATGGATAGAGAGAGAGGGAATGCGGTCATCGAGCTCATCGGCATCTGGAAATCCTTCGGCAGGCAGACCGTCCTCAAGGGAATAAACCTCACGGTGATGGAGGGAAAGACGACGGTCATCATCGGGACGAGCGGCGGAGGAAAATCGCTGATACTGAAGCACATGCTGGGGCTCGTCAGGCCCGACCGGGGCAGGGTGCTCGTTTTCGGGAAAGACCTTGCCACCATAAGCCGGAGGGACCTGGATGAAGTGAGGAAGCATTTCGGCGTCCTGTTTCAGAACGTGGCCCTCTTCGACTCGATGACGGTCTACGACAACGTGGCCCTGCCCCTCAGGGAGCGCACCGATGCAACCGAAGAAGAGATACGGCAGAACGTGGAGGAAAAGCTTTCGCTCATGGACCTGGAGGGGGCGGACGAGAAGTATCCTGCTCAGCTTTCGGGAGGCATGAAGAAAAGGGTCGGCCTTGCCAGGGCGCTCGTCTTGAACCCCCGGGTCATCTTCTTCGATGAGCCCACCACGGGCCTGGACGTGAGAAGGAGCAACGAGATCTACCGTCTCTTCTTCAAGACACAGGCAACCCTGGGGTACTCTGCCGTGATCGTCAGCCACGACGTACCGAAAATATTCAAGCTCTCCGACTACGTTGCCCTTCTCGAAGACGGACACGTACAGGGACCCATGACACCTGAGGACTTCCAGATTTCAAACAACCCCGTCGTGCGCTCATTTGCCGAGACCACGATGGGTCCCATATACTCAAGTGAAAAGGAGGAGCCGGGCCTTGACGAAAAAATTTAACGTCGAAATCGCGGTGGGGATATTCCTCGTCGTGGGGTTTCTCTGCTTTGCCTACATTTCCATAAAACTGGGGGACGTGAACCTTTTTGGTGAGAGGTCATACGAGATCAAGGCCCGATTCGCCTCGATATCGGGCCTCAAAAAAGGAGCCACCGTCGAGATCGCCGGGGTAAACGTGGGCAAAGTATCGGACATAAACCTCGACCAGGAGGACTACGCCGCAGTCGTCCAGCTCTCGATAAACAACGAGGTCAAGATCCATGAAGACAGCATCGCCTCCATCAGGACCTCCGGCATCATCGGCGACCGGTACATAAAGATCTCTCCCGGGGGAGCCGACGAGTTCATCAAGCCGGGAGGCGAGATCCTGGAGACGGAATCGGCCATCAACCTGGAGGAACTGGTCAGCAAGTACATTTTTGAAAGCAAAAAATGAAGGGGTTTCCCACGTTCGGAAGATGGATCTATGCCTCTGTCGTGATCTTTTTCCTCACCGCCCACCCACTTCCCCTCTATCCCCAGGAAATGCCCTCCTTCAAGGGCCGAAGAGCCTCCGTGGAGACTTTCGCAAACGAAGATCCAACAGATCCGGCAGACAGTTTCGACGAGGACCTGTCTCTTGAGCCAGGGAAAAAAGAGGATCAGGTGGAAACAAAAGATCCCTTCGAGCCCCTGAACCGGGTAACCTTCTGGTTCAACGACAGGTTCTACTTTCTGCTCTTCAAACCCGTAGCACGCGCGTACCGGGTCGTCCCCGAGCCGGCGCGGGTATCGGTGTCGAACTTCTTCTCCAACTTGAAGGCCCCCGCCAGGTTCGTGAA
>JBFFNJ010000242.1:0-3372 GCA_041563215.1 Candidatus Deferrimicrobia bacterium
GCACGAGCTCATCCCCGGGGACCACCTGCATGTTTTTCGACAGAAGAGCCCCAACGACGGCCTGGTTGGTGCCGCCCGATGACAGGAAGCTCCCTTTTCGGATCAGCTTCGTTATGGTCGAGACGCTGCCTTCCCGCACCGGGTCGATCCCGACGACCAGGACCCCGCTCGTTCGTTCCCTCGACGAGACCAGGGAGAAGGCGCTGGCACGCGTTGAATAGGCGTCGACACCTGCAACGCCGTCGAGTATGCGGGCTACCCCTTCAGGGTCGGGCACTGCAAGCCGGATGTCCTTCTTTTCCCCGTACCCTTTCTCCTGCACCTGAAGGTGGCCCGTGTACATTTTTACCGACGTATCGATCATGGTGTGGTACGAGCCGAACTGCCAGGAGAGCATGAAAACGAGCAGGAGTGTTGCAAAAACGATTGCCATTATGGTCAGGATCGACCTTCTCGGGTTTCGCCAGATGTTCCGCCATGCCATCTTCGTGTCAATGGATACCAAGAGACGCTACCTCCGGGGCTTTCGCAATTCACCGAGCGTGAAGAAGCTTTCGGGCAGATCGTCCTTGAACTCGAGTTCCCGGTAGTGCAAAAGGGTGTACTCGTCCAGGGCTCCTGCTTTCTGCATCTTCCACACCCGGGGAAAGAGCCTGCCGCCCAGCATCTGTATCTGCTCCCCCGTCATCGCTTTGACCAGCTTGAGATCCTCGTCGTAAAACTCCTCGGCGAGGAGGATGAAATCCTCCCGGATCTTCAGTTTCTGCATCCCCCACACTACGGGGGCGTGTGGTTTGGGAACCGACTCGATGACGAACACCCTCTTCCCCTCGTGTGTCTCCTCGCTGACCAGCGTGTGGGTATATTCGTCGACGATGCTGTCGGACTTTGCCAGGTCGTTGTTTGAAAAATCGGAGCCCATCCATGCCTGGGACATCATCGATGGGGGAAGCTTTATGACCCGGTTTATCTTGGGGTTGTACGTCCACATCTCGACACCCCGTTTGAGGGTCCCGTTTCCCTCGTCCTTTGGGGGGGCGGTTATGGTAAAGAGGCTTTTCTTGCGCCCTTTGGTCCACCCCTTAATCGTCATTGCCCGCTCCCACTTCGGCCGGTGGATGACCATGTCCACCACCGCAACGGATGCCTCGCCCCGGTAATACTCTACGGAAGCCTCCACCAGGGACGAAGCGTCCAGCGCATGCGCTCCACCGCACCGCAGAACAAGGACCAGGAGGGTCAGCCAGATAAACAGCCACCTCTTTTTACGCATATTACCTACCCCCGCCAGGCACTGCTCACCCTGCCCGGCAATGATCAGGGTTCCTCCCTTCCGGTTCCTGAACCCCGCAAGCCCCGTATCACCACGGTCATGAAATTTCTCGCCGTGGCGGTGAGGTCGAAGGAATCTTCGAACCACGCCTGAAGAAAAAGGGCATCCCACGTTCCCACCAGGGCTGCAGCCACGGCTTCGGGGTCTACATGGGGAAGGAACTCGCCGCGCGCCATCCCTTCCCGTATCAGGGATGAGACGATACCGCGGAATTCCCCGTAGGCCTCTCGAAACGCGTTTTTGAACCGCTCCCGCATCTGGGACGACTGGGATGCGGCCCAGAACTCGAAGACCAGGGAGAACATATCCCGTATCTCATCCCAGGATCTCATGAGCGAATCGCTCAGGGCCATGAGGCGCTCCGAAGCAGAACCCCCCAGGGCGGCAACGCTGACCGTGACCGACGCACCGAGTTCCCTTGAAAACCACTCGAACACGGCAAAGAACAGCTCCTCCTTGCTATCGAAATACTCGTAGATCGTACCCTTCCCGACTCCGGCCAGGTCTGCGATCTCGGCCATGGCCGTACCGGAAAACCCTTTCTGGGCGAAGACCCGTGCCGCCGCCTCGATGATCATCGCCCGCTTGTCACCTCTTGCCCTTTTGCCCAGGCTCATACCAACACAGATATCAAATATTGACTGAACAGTCAATCATTAATAATTAAC
Source organism: Candidatus Deferrimicrobia bacterium (assembly GCA_041563215.1). GTDB lineage: Bacteria > Desulfobacterota > Deferrimicrobia > J040 > J040 > WVXK01. The sequence continues at coordinate 2,002 of JBFFNJ010000242.1, forward strand.
TATTTTAAAAAATTAATTAGTTTTTTAATTCAATATTTTATAAATAATTTTAACCGACCGGTTAGTCATGTACCGGGTCGAACGGAGGGGATGAGTGAAGCCCCCCCCCGGAAGGCTCGCAAAGAGATCCTACCCCCGGGAAGGGTGCGGGGTAAAACCCTGAACCGGACGCACCGGAGAAATTTGGCAAAGGAATAAGTGGAGATAAAGTGATAAGATGTTCAATACATCTTCCCCGGATCCTCCACCACAGACGGACCCGGAAAGGGAAACCCAGAGGGGGTGAAAGCCCATGGTGAAAAGAGGCATTTATCTGGCGCTTACGTTTGCTCTCCTGCATTTCCCCGGATGTGCCGTGAACATGTCCCTCGTTCCGCAGCCGGCGGAGCTGAAGGAAAAGGTCATAGAAGGAACGGGCCGCCCGAAGATTCTCCTGGTCAACGTATCGGGATTTATCACGGAACGGGCCCGAACGGACCGCCTGGGGCTCATGAAGAGACCTTCCATCGTGGAGCAGATACGGGAGGAGCTGAGGATGGCAGAGGCGGACAGCGACCTGGCCGGTGTGATCCTCAAGATCAACTCACCGGGGGGGCTGGTGACGGCCACGGACATCCTCTACCACGAAATCGCTAGCTTCAGAGAGAGAAAGAAGATCCCCGTCTTTGCCTGCATCATGAGCGTTGGCGCCTCGGGGGGGTACTACGTGGCTTCGGCAGCGGACGAGATCATCGCCCACCCCACGGCCCTTGCGGGAAGTATCGGCGTGATTGTCCTCAAGTTCAACATCGAGGGGCTGCTCGGCAAGATCGGCGTGGAAGAGGAGACGTACAAATCGGGTGACAAGAAGGATATCTTCTCCCCCTTCCGGGCGCGCACTCCCGAGGAGAAAGAGATCATTCAGGCGATCATCGACTCACTCTTCAAACGGTTCCTCGACGCGGTTCACTCCCGGCGGAAGGGCGTACTGGCCATGGAGGAACTGAAAGTGCTCGCCGACGGGCGCATCTACACGGCCGATCAGGCACTCAAGGCAAAGCTCATCGACCGGATCGGGTATCTTGACGACGCCATTCGCACCATGAAAGAGTCTCTCAGGGTCGAGGAGGCCCGGGTGGTCACGTACTACCGCACGGGGGAGTACAAGGGCTCGATTTATGCCGCATCCGGGGACATCACGTCCCCCGTCGAGGACATCATCACCGGAGGGAAGGATGCTTTCGCCCCGCTGGCAGGGGTCGAGTTCATGTACCTCTGGATGCCGTGAAGGGCACGCGATAACATCATCTAAGATAGATCGCGGAGCAGAAGAAAAACTCGGCCACTACCCTTTCACGAAGGCGGCAAAACCCTCCATGAAGGATTCGAGGC
>JBFFNJ010000243.1:0-3369 GCA_041563215.1 Candidatus Deferrimicrobia bacterium
GTCCAAAATTTTCCGAACCGCCCTTACGATCTCGTCCCTTCCGGAGTAGGAAAGGGCAAGGGTGAGGACGAGGCCGTCGTTTCCCCTGGTTTCTGCGAGGGCGTAGTCGATTCTCTCCTGCACGTGGCCGGGGATCATATCCCGGTTGCCGATGACGTTGAGCCTAATCCCTTTTGAGACCATCTCAGAAAGCTCCCTGTCGATGTACTCCTTCAACAGCTTCATGAGAGCATCCACTTCATCCCTGGGTCTCCCCCAGTTTTCCATGGAAAAGGCGAAGAGGGTGAGGTATTGAATTTTATTCTGATGGGCATATTCTACAGCCCTTCTCACCGACTTCATGCCCGCCCTGTGGCCGAATACGCGGGGCATTTTTTTCATTTCCGCCCATCGACCGTTGCCATCCATGATTACCGCCACGTGCCTTGGCACTTGCAGCAGAGTCATCGTCTCATTGCCCCCAAAAAAAACAGAGGGCTTTCCCCGTGCAGGCCAAAAGCCCCCGTCTTCGAAGATCCTGGAGAAAGATATCTATATTTCGAGTATCTCCTTTTCCTTACCCTTGAAAATTTCTTCTATGTCGCGGATACTTCTGTCCGTATCGTTCTGAATTTCCTCCTGGTTCCGCTTTAGGTCGTCCTCGGACATCTCCTTGTTCTTCTCCATGTTCTTGACAACTTCCATGTATTCCCGCCTGATGTTCCTGATCGCAACCCTTGCATCTTCCGTCATCTTCTTCACCGTCTTCACCAGATCGATCCTTCTCTCCTCGGTAAGCACGGGAATCTGAATCCGGATTATCTTACCGTCATTCACCGGGTTGAGCCCGAGGTTGCTCGAGGTGATCGCCTTTTCGATCACCGGTATCATCTGTGCATCCCAGGGCTGTACCACTATCAACCTGCTTTCCGGCACGGTGAGTGTCGCCACCTGGTTCAGGGGAGTCTGCTCCCCGTAATAGGAGACTTTTATCCCATCGAGTATGGCAAGCGATGCTCTGCCGGTCCTTACCTTGCCAAGCTCTTTTTGGAAAATTTCGATCCTTTTTCCCATTTTCCGGTTCATCTCGTCTTTCCAGTCCATTTCTCTACTCCCTGACTATCGTCCCGATTTTCTCCCCCCTAACGGCCCGGAGAATATTTCCGTTTTCCATGAGATTGAAGACGATCACGGGAAGTTTGTTGTCCATGCAGAGGGAGATGGCGGTGGAATCCATGACCTTCAGGCTTTTACTGAGAACATCGAAGTAGGTCAGTTCCTCGTACCGCTTTGCATCGGGGTACTCATTGGGGTCTGCATCGTACACACCGTCAACCTTCGTGGCTTTGAATATCGCATCGGCGTTGATCTCCATCGCCCTGAGCGCTGCCGCCGTATCGGTGGTGAAATAAGGGTTGCCGGTACCGGCCGCAAATATAACGACCCTGCCCTTCTCGAGATGGCGTATTGCCCTTCTCCTGATGTAGGGTTCGGCAATCTGCCTGAGTTCGATTGCAGACTGAACCCTCGTGTGAACACCCTTTGATTCGAGCACTTCCTGGAGGGCAATGCTGTTGATCACCGTTGCAAGCATACCCATATAATCGGCACTCGTCCTGTCGATCCCGTAATCCTGGGCCGTAACCGTGCCCCTGAGGATATTTCCCCCACCCACCACGAGGGCGATCTGTATTCCGAGCTCTATGACCGCCTTGACTTCATTTGACACCAGCCCGAGGACATCGGAGTCGATGCCGGAATCGAGCTTGCCCATGAGGGCTTCTCCACTCAGCTTCAGCAGGATTCTCTTATACGGAAATCCCATCGCCTCCTTCGTCTAACCTCCTTCCGGTGACCCGCCAGAGCAGCCCCTATGCCTGCTTTGTGCCCTCACCGAGGACAAATCGTTCAAATCTCCTGACCACGATGTTTTCCCCGAACTTGGCAACAGCATCTGCCACCACATCCCTGACCTTTTTTTCGGGATCCCTGATGTAATCCTGCTCCAGGAGGCACGCTTCTTCGTAAAACTTGCCGAGTTTCCCCTCCACGATCTTCTCGATTACCTTCTGGGGTTTCCCCGAATCCAATGCCTGCTCCCGGTATATCTCCTTCTCCTTCTGTATCACGGCCTCGGGAACATCTTCGATCGACACGCACTGGGGATTCGATGCCGCAACCTGCATGCATATATTTCTGACGAGTTCCCGGAACTCTTCGGTTTTCGCCACGAAATCGGTTTCGCAATTAACTTCCACGAGAACGCCTATTTTTCCTCCCCCATGTATGTACGACTCTACGAGGCCTTCACTGGCAACCCTCGAGGCCTTCTTCGCTGCGTGGGCAAGCCCCTTCTTCCTTAAGTGATCCAGTGCTTTTTCGGCATCACCCTCTGCCTCGATGAGCGCCTCCTTGCAATCCATGATTCCCGCTCCCGTCTTCTCGCGCAATTCCTTTATCATGTGTGGGCTAATCGACATGGTAAAAACCTCCCTAGGCTGTGTTGTCTCTATTCGGTTTTTTCGGATTCTCCAGCCGGAGTGTCATCGGACTGCTCTTTTTCAGCCTCCTCAATCTTTTCTTCCTCAGCCGCAACCTTAACCGTCGCTCCTGAGTCATCGGCCTCGAGCAAAACTTTTTCTCCCCTTTCGCCCGGCTCGCCTTCATCTTCCCCTTCGGTGTCTATGAGGGAAATTGTAGGTTCCTCAATATCTTCCTCTGCGGCAAGCCCCGCCTGCTGAGCCTCGTACTCCGCCCTTCCCTCGATGACCGCGTCGGCTACCACCCTCAGGAAAAGCTTTATCGCCCTTATCGCATCGTCATTTCCCGGAATGATGATGTCGATCATATCGGGATCACAATTCGTGTCGACGATGGCTGCAACGGGGATCTCCAGTTTCCGCGCTTCCCTGACCGCAATTTCCTCCCTGAGCGGGTCAACTACGAAAAAAGCGTCGGGGGGCCTTTTCATGTTCCGCACACCCCCGAGAACCTTCAGGAGCTTGTCCCTTTTCTTTCTGTGGCCCAGGACTTCCTTTTTCGTCAGCTTCTCGAAAGTCCCGTCTTCTTCCATCTCTTCCAGCCGGTCGAGCATCTCGATTGATCCCTTGATCGTCTGAAAGTTCGTGAGCATACCCCCCAGCCAGCGCTGATGGACATAGGGCATTCCGCACCGCTCTGCTTCCTCCTTGACTGACTCTTGGGCCTGCTTTTTCGTGCCGACGAACATCACCGTTTTCCCCTGTGCCGTAATGCTCCGGATGTATTCATAGGCAGCATCGAACATCTTCACCGTCTGTTGGAGGTCGATGATGTGTATGCCGTTTCTCGCGGTGAAGATATAGGATTCCATCTTTGGATTCCACCTCCTGGTCTGATGCCCGAAGTGGA
>JBFFNJ010000244.1:0-3342 GCA_041563215.1 Candidatus Deferrimicrobia bacterium
ACGGATGTGATAACCGCTGATGCTTATGGTGTTCCATCGAGGGACGTTCTCCACACAGTATTGGAAAATGTCCGTGATGATCCTCATAGATGGTTCTGGAGGGAATATCCAGGATTTCTGGGCGATATATTCCTTCAATATATCGTTTTGTATCGTTCCCCCGATCAGGTCCGAAGATACTCCCTGTTTTTCTGCGACGGCTATGTACATGGCGAGAAGGATGGCCGCAGGGGCATTGATCGTCATTGAAGTAGTAACCCTGTCGAGGGGGATCTTGCTGAATAGTATTTCCATATCCTTGAGTGAGTCGACGGCCACGCCGCACTTTCCCACCTCTCCTCTCGAGCGTGGGTGATCCGAATCAAACCCCATCAGGGTCGGCATATGGAATGCGACGCTCAGACCGGTCTGCCCCTGCGAAAGGAGGTAGAGATACCGTTTGTTCGTATCCTCGGCAGAACCGAATCCCGAAAACTGCCGCATAGTCCAGAGCCTCCCCCTGAACATGGATGGCTGGATTCCCCTTGTGTAGGGGTATTCGCCGGGAAACCCGATGTCTCTCACAAAATCCACATTCTCGATATCGGTTGGGGTATAGAGGTTGTTTATCTCATCATCTGAAACGGTGGAAAACCTCGTCAGTCTCTCGGGAACCTTCCTGAGAGCTGAACCCAGGCACCCCTCCTCCCAGTCCCCTCGTCTTTTCTTTAACTTCTCCATTTTTTTTCTGTCGAACATATGTGGACCTCCGAACTCTATTACCGTTCTATACCTATCCTGGCATCGACCCCTTCCGCGTAATAATGCTTGACGTCTTTCATCTCGGTAACCAGGTCGGCCTTTGCAATCATCTTTTCCGTGGCTCCTCTGCCCGTCAATACCAGCTCTACTCCTGCAGGCTTTTCGTCCATAAATGACAGGACTGCCTCTTCCGGAATGAGGTTGAATGAAGCGGCGCAGATGAGCTCATCAAGGATTATGATGCCAAACTGCTCTCCAAGGATGGCATCTTTCGCGAAGGAAAAGCCCTTCGCCGCAAGTTCAAGATCGATTGGATCCGGGTTACCAGGATCAACGAATGTGTCTCTGCCGAACTGATGCAATTCCACGTGGGGTGTAAGCATTTTTACTCCATTGAGTTCTCCGTAGTCGATCCAACCCTTCATGAACTGTATTATCATAACCTTTATCCCGTGTCCGGCAGCGCGAAGGGCAAGGCCCAGTGCCGCCGTTGTCTTACCCTTTCCATTTCCGGTATAAATATGTATATACCCCTTGCCGATAGGTCTTTTGCCCACGTCTCAATCCCTCAACAAAGATCTCGATATTACCATCCTCTGAACCTCTGATGTCCCCTCATAGATCGTGGTAACCTTTACATCTCTCAGGAATCGCTCAACGGGATACTCGGAAATGTACCCGTATCCACCCAGAATCTGAACCGCCTTGTGGCACACGCGGTAGGCCATCTCACTGGAAAACAGTTTTGCCATCGACGCTTCCCTGGAAAAGCTAACACCACTCTCTTTTAAGTGGGCCGCACGCAGAGTAAGCAGTCGGGCAGCTTCTATATCAGTCCCCGCATCAGCAAGCATCCACTGAATAGCCTGGAAATCACTGATGGGGGTCCCAAACTGGCTCCTCTCCTTTGCATAGGCGACTGCGCACTCAAGCGCTGCGGAAGCAATTCCCACGCACTGGCTCCCGATTCCAATTCTCCCTCCGTCAAGAGCCGCCATCGCTATCTTGAAGCCATCCCCCTCTTTACCAAGGATGTTTTCCCGTGGAACTTCCATATCGTCGAAAACGAGCTCCACCGTATTCGAACCCTTCAGCCCCATTTTCTTTTCTCTCTTTCCAATGGTGAAGCCCTTGAATCCCGGCTCTGCGATGAAAGCCGTAAGCTCTCTGAGGTCTTTCCCGGTGAGTGCTATGACCACGACCAGGCCGGCGTACTCTCCATTGGTTATGAATACTTTACTCCCGTTTAAACGGTATGTGTTCCCCTGTTTTTTGGCAAAAGTTGAAATGCTGCGGGCATCAGATCCCGCGCCAGGCTCTGTGAGCGCAAATGCTCCGACTCCTGAATCGCCGCGAAGGAATGGGGGGAGGTATTTCTTCCGTTGTTCCTCGTTTCCGAAGCGGTGGATGATTTCGGCGATCATGTTGGTGACGCCCATAGTGACCGCCGTTGAAGCGCATCCCGCTGAAATTTCCGACAATGCAAGGGCAAAGGAGACCGGCCCCGTAGCCGAGCCGCCATACTTTTCGTCTACCAGCATGCCCATCATGCCCACGTCGAAGAGCTTTTCAACCTGCTCATAGGGAAACTCCTCATCCTCGTCAATAATGCCAGCCACCGAGGAGAGCTCTTTCGAAGCAAAACTGCGTGCCATTTCCTGGATCATCAGCTGCTCTTCTGTGAGTTCAAAGTTCACCCTTCCCCCTGTATCAATCTTTCAGAATCGCGCTTGCGATAACGAGCCGTTGAATTTCCGAAGTGCCCTCGTAAATTTCCGTGATTTTCGCGTCTCTGAAATACCTCTCGGCGGGATACTCTCTTATATAACCGTAGCCGCCATGGATCTGGATACACTTGACCGCTGCCCTCATGGCAGCCTCGGATGCAAAGAGCTTTGCCATCGAAGATTCCTTGCTGTACCTTACGCCTTTGTCCTTGAGGTATGCCGCCTGGTACGTCAAGAGTCTCGCAGCTTCTATTTCGGTGGCCATATCGGCTATCATCCATTGTATCGCCTGAAAGCTCGATATGGCCTGCCCGAACTGCCTGCGCTCTTTCGCATAGAGAATGGAGTCTTCTAAACACGCCCTTGCTATGCCGACAGCCTGGGCAGCTATGCCTATCCTCCCGGCATCGAGGGTTTGCATTGCCACTTTGAAACCCATTCCCTCGTTGCCAAGCCTGTTTTCAACGGGTACCTCGACATCCTCTAGGATGAGAGATGCCGTCTCTGATGCTTTGATGCCCAGCTTTTTTTCGCACTTTCCGACTGTGACGCCTTTGGACTTCATATCGATAACGAAGGCAGTAATTCCCTTGTGCCTCTTTTCCTTGTCCGTCATGGTAAAGAGGATACAGTAATCAGCCCGCGGTGCATTGGTGATGAAGTTCTTCGTCCCGTTCACGACATAGTGGTCACCCTTTAGTTGGGCAACCGTTTTTTGCGACCCCGCGTCAGAGCCTGCTCCCGGTTCCGTGAGTGCGAAACATCCGAGATTTTTGCCCTCAGCAAGGGGTGTGAGGTATTTTGTCTTTATCTCCTCGCTCCCATATGTAAGGAGCGGCTCGCAGACAAGGGAATTATTGACCGACATGATCAC
>JBFFNJ010000245.1:0-3310 GCA_041563215.1 Candidatus Deferrimicrobia bacterium
AATGGTACCAGGGAGTGAAACTCGTGCGCGATCTCCGGCCCGAAGTGTTGGTGGGTGCCGCGCACAGGCCCATCATAGGCAAGGAGAAGATCCAGGACACGCTGAATGCCTACCTAGACGGAATCTCTTTTGTTCTCGACCAGACTCTGCGGGGGATTCTGGGAGGGTACGGCCCGGAGGATCTGCGGCACATGGTACGGATGCCGGAATACCTTGCCAAAGACCCTTATAACTTTGAGAGTTACGGGGAACTTTCGTTCCAGCCGCCGGCGATCTACTATTATGCGATCGGCTGGTACAACAACGACGCCGCCACTCTGTTCCGACCCTCGCCGACGGAAGAAGCCGAACGCCTTGTGAACCTGATCGGGGGACGCACCAAAGTCCTCGAAGCGGCTCAACAGGCCTATGAGGAAAAGGAGTATGCCTGGGCTGCCCAGCTGGTCAACTACCTCTACAAACTCGATCCCGGAGACAAGGAAGCACGCTTCTTCAAGGCAAAGGTTCTGCGGCAGCTCGGGTATCTTGCCACAGGAGCAAATGCGCGCTCTCATTTGCTTTCCCAGGCGCTTGCGCTGGAGGGCAAGGTGACCATCCCGCGCTTGATTCCACCCAGGCCCGAAGTGATTTCCGGGGAACCCGAGACGTTCGTGGAATACTTCCGTGTGCGGATCGACCCGAAGAAGAGCGGAGATACGGACAAGGTGCTCCTGTTCTCTTTCCAGGGCGATCACAAAACGGTTGGTTTGCATATCCGCCGGGCCGTGGCGGAATACCTCGATGACCCGGATGCTCATTACAAACCGGCGGACGTTACCCTTTCTCTCTCCGGTGAAGCCTGGGCGAAGATTTACCTGAGCCGAGCTACAGTGGAGGAATTGGTGAAGAGCGGGGAGGTTACCGTGAAGCAGGGAACCCCCAAGGATGCTGGACACCTGATCGGACTGTTCGACAAATACAGACCTCACAAAGCCGTGCTGGTCGCACCACACTTGCACGACTGATAGGGAAGGGGTATGCGGCACAGGGCAAAATGAGTTTGGGGCCCGTAATCCGCGCACGGGCCCCAACCCCCGCGCAAACAACCCAGATCGGCGAACTGGTCGGACGCCCGCTCCAACGGTCCCTGTTTCACCTTGCGGACGGGCCCTTCCTCATCGGGTTACATCGCCTAGCCGCCGAAGACCAGCGCGTCGAAAATTTCGTACCGCTCATCGGTGTCGAATGTGACGATGGTCAGGTCGTCCTTCCGAATAAAGGTAACGGGGAATGGAGAGTCCGATGCGACGGGCTTTCCCTTCACGAACAGGATGCGGCGCGGGACCGAGTTCTCCTGCGGGATCTCGACGGTCGCGGTGCCGTCGAAGCCGCGGCGAATAACGTAGGCATCGCACTCCCGAGATTTTTTCTCCCGATACTTCTCGTTGTACGGGACGCAGACGATCTTTGTGGAGGCATGGAACGGCGTGCCCGGGAGGACCGCATCCTGGGAAGCGGGAACCGGAACAAGTGCCTTCCCGGTCACGCGGATGGTCAGGGTATAGTCGCTCGACTCGTTACGCCGCGCCGCGGCGCGCACCAGGTAGACGCGTATGGTATAGTCGCCGTCGGTTGGAAGGATGCCCTGGAAGTCTCCTCCTGTCTGCCCGATGTGCATCGCCACGTCCTTGCTGCCGGGCGGAAGCACGTTGAAGTAGTTCGACGGGTTCGATCTCTTCAGCGAGACGGTGATCGTCTGGCCGGCGCCTGCACGCACTAGGTAATCCACATTTGAATACCCCTTCACACGGCCTTTGATGGCTGCAGACGTGGCGCCCTTGGAAAACTTCACCCGCTCGGTGCGGATCTCCGGGTCTGCGGATATTGCGGGACCGACGATGGAATGGACGAGGATGAGCACCGTGGCGGTCGCGATCAGGATCCTGTACATGTCGCAACTCCTTTTGATTAACCGGAACGATCGGTCGGGATCCCCACCGGGAGGATGTTGTTTACGCAGCGATAGTATAATCCAAATCGTCCGGTGATCTGCTGGTACGCCTGCTGGGTGTACTTGCCTCTCAGAAAGCGATTGGACTGCAAACCCCGTGCAAACAAGCCCCTTTTTCAGGGTGAAATCGGGATTTCCTGGAAGGGGTGTTGACGCCGGAAACCCCTTGCAGTATGATGACTTTCCTCACGGACGCGCCCTTAGCTCAGCTGGATAGAGCACTTGACTACGAATTGTTGGGGCACCTTCCCGCATCTCCCCGTCTTTGTAGCATTTTCAACCGGTTAGGCCCTTCGCCAGGTGGACAGGAAGGGACAGAAGAGGACAGGAAGTGACAGGAGAACGCAAACCCGGTGCAAACAAATATTACTGATTTTCTTTTTCTTTTTGAGCCTAATCTGAGGCGTATTCCACTGCACTAAGATACGGGTGGACCGATCATAGGGGGCTGGTCAGCAGACCAAAGCTCCCCGAGGATCCAGATCATGTAAGGTGGGACGTAATCCAGCCTCGTGTTGGAAACAACCTCTCCCGTTTTGCCCATGAGAAACTCGGATCCTGTCATCCTTGGGGATTTCATCGCCCTGTGCATGACCCACATCATCCCCGCAGAGAGGGAAACGAAGAACAGATATATGGGGATTGCCTCCCCGAAAGTCAGGATCCAGAAAATCGGCAGACCGATGATTGGCAACAGCATGACGATGGGCATAAGAACCATATTGAAATCCTCTCTTCAAACTTTTTGCTGCCCCTGTACCCCCACTACCGCAATGATCCCCTTCTCGCCTATGGCAACCCCTCCTTTCCGCATGAAGGGGAACGGACAGTTTTCGGTCATGTCCAGGACCTGCCCATGCTCTTCGTTGCAATGGGTCGTCCGGGGGATTGTAAATCTCCTCATTTCCATCGCCTCCTTTCTCAACGGTTGCTCCCATTTGACCGCAAAACGTTGCTTGCTTGGTTCAGGTCGGGATTTTCACCTGTGGAAGGTAAGTCGCATCAACCATGCCGCAACAGGAAGAACGGAAACGGGTGGAAAACAGGATAGTTATAGGATTTTCCACCCCGAAAATTGATGGAGGGAAAGAAAAGTCTGCGGCAGGTAGGAGAATATTCTTGCGCTTGGTTTTCCTTAACGAAAAAAATTATTGACAGGAAAGATAAAATGGGATATTTTTCCCAAATATGAAGAATCAGATCAACACGGTCGTTTCATCAGCCGTCACCACTTTGCTTCGCCCCTTGGTGAGGCGTCTTCTGCGAAACGGAATTCCTTACAGGTTGTTCGCCGACTTGGCAAAGCGTGTCTATATCGAG
>JBFFNJ010000246.1:0-3303 GCA_041563215.1 Candidatus Deferrimicrobia bacterium
GACAAAAGGTCTGACGAACCACCGGTTACATTTTGCAGATAAACAACACCCGTGCTGTTGTACTGTTTGCCGGTGGGATGATGGTTTTTGATGGAATTGCCGTGGCAGCCGTTGCACAGAAGCTCACCCGCAGATGTCATACTCAAGGGAGCTCGCAGTATGTAAGGACCTCCTCCGGCGGAGACGTCGGCTCTCCCCGCGCTGATCGCCGCCGCCGGGTGAGGAGCGTGGCACGACTCGCATATGGGAACGGGGGATACATTTGCCCCGGAAAGAGATGCGGAGCCTGCAGGCCAACCGCCGGGAAAGGTTGCAACACTGGCATCGAGGGAAGAAGGATAGGAATCGACAGGATGGGAAAAGGTCCCGGGCCCACCGGGGTTTACATTATAATCGCTGTCCGACCAGGCGGCCCCGCCGGGTGAGATAATCGGGTTGTTCTCCACCCCGTGGCATGCCTCGCACAGGGGGTTGCTGTCTCCAGCACCGTTTGCCAGGGAGTGACTGTACCCGGAAATGTCCCCGACAGACTGCTCAACCGATAAAAATGCCGGTTTCGGCTCTTCGGAAACACCACTAAAGCTCGTGTCATGCTCGTCGGGTTGCTTCCCGTGAACGGCATGGCATGTGGCGCAGGTTACCCCCCCATCAACACCGTTAGAAAGATGCGGCCCCAGAGACCAGGCTTTGGCATCGGGGGAAAAGGGGGTCCTGAAAAGAGCGCCGATCGTCACCACGGGGCCTCCCGGCCTGTTTTCCACGATGTCCTCGCCTACCGGATGGGAACCGGGGTTCGCTGCCCCTCCGGCAGTTTTCATCCCCCACGCACCCGAGTCAGCAAGAGTGCCGCTCTTTTCGATACCGCCCACAAAGTTCCGTTGCGTGTGGCAGCGGGCACAGAGCGAGTCCATCTGATCCCGCAGAAATGGCCGGTTCGAATCATCATGGGGGTTGTGGCAGGTGCTGCACTGAAAAACTCCGCTTTCCGTTCCCACATAGGGAAGGCCGGAACCCATAGGCTCTGTCCCTGGCGGCATATCGCCGAGGGACATCCTGCTTCCGTGGCTGTTTTCACCATAGGCAAACAGATCAGAAGCCGCCCCTTCCATAACCGCTCCGTAGGAGCTTCCCGAAAGATGGCAGGAACCGCACATTGCTGCCACAGACCCCACCAACCCGGCATCCTGCAGGGTTTCGAACCAGGCAGTTTTGACATTTTCGAGTGTCGCTCCGCTCTCGGGGTCCAGGTAAGAGTGGCAGGCAGAGCCGCAGCCCAGGGGATCGGGCTCTATGTTTCCAAACTCGAAATCATGGGCAGTCCCCTCGAGAATCGCATAGGACATGGCTGGAATCACGATAAACAGCAGAATGAATGGTGCTATGCGGCGTATCATCCCTCACATCCCCTGGAACGGAGACCTATTCTTTGCCATCCCGGATAAGGCATTTTCTCCGACCCGTCGTTAATCCGCGTCATCTTTTCGGAACACGGAAATCTGCTTCCGTCCCGCCTCGTAGACCCAGATCTGGCCTGCACGGCTCATCACGGCCATGTTCGGCCTGCTGAGGCGCGCAACCCTCAGGTCATAGAGGTGCTCCCCGTCCGTTGCTCTGAAAACCTTTATCGCACCCAGACCGGGATCTGTGACCATAATGCTCTCCCCGGGAATGCTCCTCACCCCGTGGATACCGATGAACCCGGCTGCCACACTCCTCCAGTCGCCACCGATCTCATAGAGAACACGGAAATCAGCATCCACGACGATGGCCTTCCTCACCAGGGGAAAGGTGATCAGGTACTGACCGTCCCCGACACGCTCGATCTCACCGACCCTGCGAAAACGCCACTGGTTTCTCCCTTTTTTATACTCGGTGAGGTAGCCGAGCATCTCGCCCTGATAACTGTACCGGTAAATCAACTGGAACTGTTGATCGGAAACCCAGATCTCCTTCTCCAGACAGAGAACGCTCGAGGGTGTCGGTGGAATCTTTATTATCCACTTCGGAAACCCTTCCCAAACTTCGCTATTCCCCTGAGGGGTGTGGATCCGCCTGCTCCATAGAAATTTTCCCTCACCGTCAAAAGAAGCCAGAGCAGCGTTTTTTAGATCTGACACGTAGAAGTTGCCATCGTCCCCTATATCCATCTTGTAAGGGACAAAGGCAAATCCCGCCTGGTCGAACGAATCCGGTCCGATCGTGCGAAGAACATTCCCGGAAGGATCCATCACATGAATTTTCCTCGTTTCCGGGAGCACCACCAGAATATCTTTCCCCCTATCCGTTCCGAGATAGGACACCTTGTCCAGAGGGGCTCCATCTATTTCACCGATGACAAACTGACCTGAAGCAGAACGTTGTGATAATACATCCTTCTTTTTGCCGGCAGGCGGGGGCTGCGTGGCCTTTTCGCGCCGGACCTCAACTTTTACGGCAACAACCTTCGAGCGGGGGCCTTCGGTCCCATAAATATCCTTCGCCGCCACCGCGTATTCGTAGGTTTTGTCAACCTCGATCCCGGTATCGCTGAACTGATTATCAATTACCGATGCGACGAAAACGAATTCGCCTCCTTCCTTGGAACGGTAGAGATTGTAGTTCGACGCCCCGGGAACCGCCGTCCAGATCAGCCTGGCCACGGGGATAGCCGGATTGACATCGACCACGAGGTGACCCGGTTGCTCCAGTCTCCTTACCGTGACGATACCGTAGGAACTGAGACCGCTCTCCTCCCCCGCTGACGAGAGAGCAGAAACCTGATACCGGTAAGAGCCCGAATCAGTCGGAGCGGATGAGTTGAAACATGTGGAAGCGACAGTCGCAACGCGTTTTTCGTCAAGATACACGTGATAGGTTTCTGCGCCGGGCACGGGTGACCAGCACATCACGACATTTTCACCTGCCAATATCGGGTGGCCGGGAAGAAATTCCGGGATCTGGGGTTGTGCAGCAGAAGATGGGTTGCTGGTATTTAAGGTTAAAAGCGTAAAGAGCAGAGAGAAAAACCGTTTCACGGTGTTGGCTCCTGAGCCTTTTTAAAAATACTCTTAACTTTTGAGAGAACTATTGAAAAAATCTTTCTTCGATACCCCCCCAAAACAAAGCAGGGAAACTAATTAGTAATGAATATTGTTGTGTTTTGCACCAGACCAATGTATAGATTTTTGCTAAAAAAGTCAACCATGTGAGATATATCCGGGCAACAATCCCGTTTTTCTGAAGCCTTCACTTCTCACTATATTCATAACGGGAGTTCTTTATGACAAGCAGACAGATGCACGAATTTCCGTTGATTTTCGATAA
>JBFFNJ010000247.1:0-3288 GCA_041563215.1 Candidatus Deferrimicrobia bacterium
CGTATCCCCGGGGACGGGGATGGGCGGATGGTTTTTCCTCCGCAGGGGTATCCTGCCCGCCAACTGGTACCCGATATCCCCATCCCTGGTTGCGAACAGAACGTTCTGGGCTGTCAGCTCGAAATAAGAGAGCGCCTCCCTGACGTCTGCTGCGGTTTTGGCCCGGTTCAGGAGGTACAGGGACTTGATGTGATCCCCCGTTGCATCCTGGGCCGCCCAGCGGAAGGCGAAACCACGCGCAAGGCCCGGAAATATATTGCCGAGCAGGGGACCGTGAACGGACTCCGTGACCTCGAGCACCAGCTGCTCTCTGCCCTTTATCCTTATGACCTCCTTCCTTTTTTTGAAGGATAGCTCTTGCCCACGGTAGACGTAGGTTTCCCCCTCCCCTTCTTTTTCGATAAAGAAATCCACATCGTCGATCATGACGTTTGTGAACCCCCATGCCACGTTTTCGTTGAATCCCAGAATGACGAAAGGGGCGCCGGGGAAGGAATATCCGTAAACATTCAGTCCGGGACAGACCAGGTGGTTTTCGAACCATACCGAGGGCGCACTGAGAGGCAGGTGGGGATCGTTGGCCAGGTAGGGAATGCCCTCGGCGCTCTTGCTGGCGGAAACGACCCACGCATTTGACCCTCCCGTTCCCGGAAAGAATGGAAGGGTGAGCGAGGCCTCGAGGATCGATGCGAGTCCCCCCGGGAATAGATGATCGGCTTTATCGGGGTGGGACGGCATGACTTCTATCTCCCAGAAGTCAAGGCCGTAGGGGTTTAGGTCCCGAAAGTGCAAAGCTCCCGCTTTCGTCACGACAGCGTGGTATGCGAGTTTATCGAGCCACTGGGAGAGGCCAAAGCTTTTCAGCAGCGCTCCAAGTATGACGTCGCTGCCACCGAAAGTGTCCGGTGTGTATCGGAGAAGCCTGAATTCGACGGGATAGGTATCGGCAGTCTCGATGAACCGGTTGATGCCGTGGGTATATCTATCGACGAACCTTTTCGCCTGCTCATCCATGTTTGCGTATATTTCACGGGCTGTCTTCGCAAGGCCGACTGTCCGAAAGAGTGTGTCGATGGGAAGAGCTTTTTCACCCAGCACTTCAGAGAGCCTTCCCGATGCGATCCTTCGCTCCGCGTCCATCTGGAAAAGCCTCTCCTGTGCGTGTACGAAACCCTGCGCGAACAAAAGGTCCTCGATGGTGTCGGCATATATGTGAGGCACACCCCACGGATCGCGATAGATGTTCACGGTGGAAGAAACCTCTCCCCTTACTTCCCCATCACGCCGGGGAGAGCTCGTTTTCAATAGATTAGAGCAGGAAAAGAGAGTTATCGAGACGGTGAGGGAAAGGAAAAAGATGAGATGACATGACCTATTTCTGGGTCCTCCATTCAACGCTTTCTGCCATCCATCACCTTTTTTTTCGCAAATTGTTTTTAATCTTCGAAAGGGTCAGCTCGAATGGTTCACCGGTATATTCCCTTATATACCTTTTCAATTCCGAGAGGTATCGTTCGATGGATGGCCAGTTCTCTTTGATCCGTCCAAACTCCTTATCGTATGTGGCCGTGTATCTTTTCTTCACTCTTGCCTCGAGCGCCTTTCGTTTCCGTGAGTCTTGGGGGTGGATTTTTTTCGGGAGGAATTCGAATATCGGTTCGTGTATCTTCACGTCTTCACTGTCCAGGTGAAATATTTCTATGTTGTCAATCGTGTAAACCTCTCCTTTTTCCGTTCCGATATAGTGGCCGTACCTCAGTGCCGACCCGATCACGTCACCCAGCGCATCGCACCGGGCAACCCCGTCTGTTATCCAATCGCTATTTTTCAGGAGATATTCCGATGAGAGGGAGTCATCCAGGTAGATGTTGATACCCTTCTCTACGGGTTTTATGAGTATCTCCTCCCCCTGGGGCGTTACGTGGAACTGGAATGGCTGGCAGGGCAATTGCAGTATCTCTGGAAGTCCCCCGAAGATGTATTCGCCGATGCATCCGAATCGAGAGATATAAAGGTCGTGTGAACTCCCCTCGTCATCGATGACGGTGATGTGCGTATCCTTGTGCACTTTTTCAACGAGCTGAACATTTTCGACGTAAAAGTCCCTCGGCTTTTTCCCTTTCATCTTACCCAGAAGCTCGCCGATTGCTTTCTTCAACCCCGTGAGTTTTATTTTGGAGCTGAAGACCTTGACCCGGGAATCCTTCGGCAGCGAGCGTATCGCACCGCGGACCCAGTTTACGTATGAATGGCCGATGCTTATGGGAAGCATGTCGGTGCTCGTGGGGTCGAGAAGCTCATCGATCCTGGCGTGCCACAAAGGGATGTGCATGCCGAGGAACTCGCCGGGGTTGGGCACGCCAAGCGTGGTCAGGAGTTTTTCCCTGTCCTTCGGTTTCCGATCCGAAGCGGGGATTCCGAAAAACCGGTTCAGAGCCCTTTCATATCGCACCAGATCTTTCTTTATGGGATTCATAAAGGTCACCTTCAATAAAGAAAAACGTAATTTTATTTTATCATCAAGAGATGCCCGTTCAAGGTCTTTTCACGAAAAAATGATTTCCAGAAGTTGTATAATTTAGAGAAACATCCCCGGGGGAAAGCGATGGAATTGAAAAGTCTGGTCGAATCTTCCATAACAATGGAGTTTATGTCCATGATCATCTATCAGGAGCTGGCAAACAGGATGATCGACGACAACTCAAAGAAGGTTCTGACATACCTTGCACGGGGAGAGGAGACCCACATAGCGAAGCTTGTGGAGATCTTTTCGAATTACGACGAACAGGGAAGCGAGGCGATTTCTGATGTGGACATCATAAGGTCCCACAGGAGAGAGGCGATTGAAAGGCTGGAGAAAGCCCTCGAGAAGTGGGGCATCTCCCCGGATTCCCCCCCGGAGAGCATTCTCGATTTTGCCCAGGATGCGGAGAGGTACGCGTATAACTACTATATGGATCTAGCACGGAAAAGTGCCGACGGGGGGCTTGCCGAAGTATTCAAGACCATCGCGAAAGAGGAAAAGGACCACGAAGTAAACATCATTCGGTTGAGGGAGATGATAAGAGCCGATTGATCTATCCTTCCCTGCCCGAACTATGGTGAATCATTTCATACGTTCAAGCGGTCAGCCGCCCCGAACTCGTTCGACCCGGAAACCCGGGTCCAACGCTAAAGGTCCCTCGGGTTCTTGGCTGCGTCGGAAGGGGGAGCGTCTGTTGTACTCGGGGAAATGCCTAACAGGGTCCCTTTGAGAGACGGGGATAAGGGGGTAAACAATGTCTGAAA
>JBFFNJ010000248.1:0-3272 GCA_041563215.1 Candidatus Deferrimicrobia bacterium
AAATCGTAGTCGTACAGCTTGCTGTACATCTCCGTCATGTACAATCTCGCAAGGTGTCTGGCCATCAGCGCGATGTCCATCTCGTCGTTATCTTCCCGTAAATGCTGAAGTTTCTTCTCTCTGGGGATCAGCTTCCAGGTTTCTGGAGAATAGGCTTTCACGACCATCATCTTCCCCTTCGTGTACCGCTCGAAAAAATTGAGGATCTCCCTGTCGCCGATGCCATATACGAGAGCGCATATGAGATCGATCAGGGTCTCCTTGTCCATCTCATGGAAAGAGCTGTATTTATCCATGAACGGCCTGGTAAGCTCCTCCATCTCCGAGAGGGTCAGCAGTTCTATGTAAACAAACGCTGACATCTGGAGATCTTTTTTGCTCATCTGCCTGAGATTATGTCTGAATTCAGCAAGCTCCCACCCCTCCGGAGCCTCCCTCGGGTACCGCTCCATGAGAGGTCCGATGAGCTCTTTAACGTCCCCTTCCATACCTGCGAGGGAAAGGACGTATGCCCTAACCTTGCTCAATTCCTCTTCTTTTTCCTTTATACCCTTTACTTTATCTGCTTGTAATACCATGGATGCCATCTTCCTCACGACATCGTGAATCTCCTCTACCGGGAGCTCTTTCAGCTTTTCCTGGATATCGTAGTAGAGAGAAAACTCCAGGAGAGATTCGTTCCATCCGGGATCGGAGAGCATGTAGGGCCTCAGGCAGAGGGCGAGTTTGGCAATCTCCCTCCGCAGGCGAAGGCTCGAAAAAGCTTCCGGTTTTTTCCCGAGCTTCGGCCATTTTTCCTTTATCGCCATCTCCTGAAGTTCCTCCCCGGTGATCTGCTCCGGTTCGAACCCTTCCGACTTCTCCTTTCTCTGTTCGAGCTCTGCAATTGCGTACGCGGTATACTTCGGGACGAAATCTCCAACGAATTTCATGAGATCTTCCTCGATCATATATTCCGAATACCCGTCGAGAAACCTCTCCATATCCTCCTCTTCCATGCAGTCAGCAAAGATCCTCACCGTGAACCGAAGCTCTCTCTCCTGCATTTCCGACAGTTTCGTCATGATGACGCCTTCCCTGGCGAGCAATCTCCCGGTTACGAGAGAGCGGTAGGTGGCGGGAACTTCCTCTTCCATACCGAAACCTTCTAACTCTATCTCTTTTTGCCCTTTCTTCCCCTCTTTTTTCCCCTTTTTCTTTCCCATTGACGTTACCCCTCTCCTTTTAAAATCTCATCCATGACGGAAATCGCCCGGTACCGGTCCACTCTCCACCAGGCCGATATCGGGAGGGCCGGAATGCCGTCACCGAACTCGCCGTGAAAGATTGAAAGCGGATCCTCTTCCGGATCACCGAACTTCCCCTTTAAAAATTCGATGAACCGAAAGCCGCCCGTGGTTTCGGCCAGGATGTCGGCGACGAAAATATCACTTCTTATAACGAAGTGAAAGGAGACCCTCTCCTCCCCGCACTGCTCAACGCTTTCCCCTTCATAGATGAGAACAGTGCCTCTTCCACGACTTTCGCAGCGTGTCACTTTCCAATGTAAACATCCCATTTCACGATATTATTTCAGAGGCAGCCCTTTAAAAATTTTTTGAGGGTTTCGATAAACTGCCCCCTGTCGAAGCGATCACCGTCCCAGAGGAGGGACATCATGGCGCCGTGGACGTCCAGCTCCCCTGCGAGCCCTCCCACTTCTCCCCCGCACGACCCGCCCTTGACAACCGTTGGCCCATCGGTCGGGGTTCCAAAAACCCTTATAAATTGTTCGGTTAGCTTCTCTCCTCCCCTGTTCGCGACGGTCTGATACGAAGCGTGGTGGGGAAGGACCATCACGTAGAACGGAACCTTCATGCCCTCTTCGTCCCCGAAAACCCCCTCCACCATATACTGGATTCTCGAGCTCCTCTCACTTGCTTTCAGGCACCGCGCCTCACTCATCGCCCTCTTTCTCCCCACCCTCCTTCTCGTACCGTTCCCTGAGGAAGCGGGCAACCTCCTCGGGCATAAACGCCTTTATGCCCAGCTCGTAATATTCGGACTCATCCTCGAGAAAATCGGCGATGTGTGCCCGGTGCTCCTTGAGCAGACGAAACGTCTCGTCGAACTCGAGCACCCCCACGCACCGGTCATCGCCGTCATAGTAGCGGAAGGCATACCTGTTCTCCCCCAGCTCCACGAGATCGATGGGTACGGCATCCATCCAGATGTCAAACGCCCTGAGCGCGTCCTCCTTCGTGACAAGCTTGTCGCCGATGGTTATTATATCCTTGCCCGTCCAGAGCTTTCCGTATTTCTGCTCGATCAGCTGCTTGTCCTTCACCCCCATGTCTTTCCTCCCTTGTCCGGCGAAACAGCCTCGTTATATTCAACAATTCTACCCTAAACGGGGCAGATATTTCGGGATTTTTGCCCCCAAATTAACCGGCAGGACAGACGAATAACACCTGCGGTCCCGCATGCAGTGCCGGGGAATATATCTTATACCCCTTTTCTCTCCCAAGGTCAAGGCATCCCGGGGGAAAGAATCGACGGGGAGAAGAGGGTAGCCGCCATTCTCAAGGAAAGCGTGTCCGGCCCTACCGGTCCTCCACACCGTAGAGGTCCATCAGGTAACTTACCAGTTCGTAAGGAGAAATGGCTTCTCTCCCTATTCCGTGGTAGGTATCCTCGAGCCATTCCGCTACGTGGGCCCTGTGCTCGCTGGTGATCCTGTACCGGCGGTCCATCTCGAGGGCAACCACGCACCGGTCGTCCCCGTCAAAGTAGCGCAGGGCAAAGCGCTCTTCCCCCAGTTTCACCACGTCTATCGGGACGATATCCCCTGCATCCAGGTCGATAGCCCGGAGCACGTCTCTGATCCCGAGGGCTTTTCCCATGACGGTTATCTCCTGCGAACCCGACCACAGAGCCCCGTAGTTGGACTCGATCAGCTCCTTGTCCCGCTTGCCCACGTGAAACCTCCCATCAGGCTCTCGTGCCGCCTGCCCTCTGCGCCCCCTTTCCTTATATTATAGCCATATTCTCCATTTCGGCCACACCCTCATCGAAGAAGCGCCTCCTCCCTCCCCGATGGTTGACACGATCGATTTTCCGTAGTTTACTTATCGGGAGCCCATCAGAAACGAGCTTCAGCGGCCGTGCAAAAACGCTACACGGCCGGGGTTCCAAAAGCCTGCCCGGTTATCGTTCATGGGTTCACACATCAAGAATGCGTGGAGGGATGCAATGAAGACCGCTGTTTCGAGAAAGCTCTTCCGTCAGGCCAA
>JBFFNJ010000249.1:0-3270 GCA_041563215.1 Candidatus Deferrimicrobia bacterium
CCCTTGGCTGCTTTCAAAAGGAGGGGAATCAAATGGGTTTCGGGGTCGTGGCACTCCCCCAGGCCCCCCGCGGGGTCGGCGCCGGCGGCGTTAAAGTATCGCAAGGACACGAACCTTGTGCCGTGTGCCGCTGAAAAGTCCTCGAGGATCCGTTCCACCGCCGCCTTCGTGTTCCCGTAGGGGTTTATCGGCTTTATCGGCTCGTCTTCCCGGATGGGCACCCTTTCGGGATTGCCGTACACGGCCGCCGATGAGGAGAAGATGAAGTTGCGAACGCCCGTTTCCGCCATGGCGCGGAGGAGTTCGATCGTTTTGAGCACGTTGTTCACGTAGTACTTGTAAGGGTTTGCCACGCTTTCGGGCACGACGATGAGGGCGGCAAAGTGCATGACCGTATCCACGTTCTTTTCCCGGAGAATCGCCTTCATCCTCTCCGCGTCACCTATGTCCTCCACCTCGAGGGCCCCTTCGGGGACAGCCCACCGGTGCCCCGTGGAGAGGTTGTCCACCACGGTGACATTACCCCCTTTTCTCATCAACTCCCTGACCACGTGGCTTCCGATGTACCCGGCGCCGCCGGCGACGAGAACGCTTTCCGCCATCTGCCATCCTCGTTTCGCTTTTTCCGTGATGATACCTGAAGGGGGTGGAAAACAAAACGGCAAATTGATGCTCTAGATAGCCGAAATAGCATCGCGACACACAGACTGTGAACTATAAACTTTGAACTGTTCATATTCAGCACTCTTCACTCTGCAATCTGCACTACCATTCCGTTTCTGGTTTCTCGTTCAACCGGAAACCGGAAACTGTAAACTGGGAACGTCAAACCGTCTTTATTCCGCATTCCGAATTCCGCATTACCATTTACCCGATGTGTTTGTTTAAACCCCTGGATCCATAACTCCTTTCGCCTGATGGGAGGAATGTTCTATAATCACACTAATTCGACACAGGGAGGTTGTGATTGGCAAAGAAAGCACTGATAACGGGGATCACAGGTCAGGACGGTTCTTACCTAGCCGAGTTTCTTCTATCGAAGGGTTATGAAGTGCACGGGATAATAAGGAGAGCCAGCACATTTAACACCTCCAGGATCGAGAGAATATACGTCGATCCGCACGAGCCAGAAGCGCGGCTTTACCTTCATTATGGAGACCTTGCAGATTCGGGTCAGCTCGATAACCTTATCTACAATATAAGGCCCGACGAGATATATCATTTGGGGGCTCAGAGCCATGTGCGGGTGAGCTTCGATATACCCGAATATACAGGCAACATAACTGCACTTGGGACGGCGAGGATCCTCGAATCGATCAGGAGGAGCGGTGTAAAAAGTAGATTTTATCAAGCCTCTTCTTCGGAGATGTTCGGGGTTGCTCCTCCTCCCCAGAATGAAAAGACACCTTTTTACCCGAGAAGCCCTTATGCTGCTGCGAAAGTATACGCGTACTGGATGGCAGTAAACTACAGGGAAGCCTACGGGCTTTTCGCATCGAATGGGATTTTATTCAACCACGAATCTCCAAGGAGAGGAGAAACTTTTGTCACCAGAAAGATAACGAGAGCCCTGGCTCACATAAAACTGGGAAAACAGTCAAAGCTCTACCTTGGTAATCTGGATGCAAAGAGGGACTGGGGATTCGCACCGGAGTACGTGGAGTGTATGTGGAGGATACTCCAGCACAACCGGCCGGATGATTACGTAATAGGTACGGGGGAGACGCATTCGGTTCGCGAATTCCTCGATGAAGCGTTCCGCTATGCCGGCCTCGATTTCAATGAGTATGTGGAAATAGACACCAAGTATTTCAGGCCCACCGAGGTCGACTGCCTTCTGGCCGATGCGGGAAAAGCAAAAAGAGATCTTGGATGGGAGCCAAGAGTTTCTTTCAAAGAGCTGGTGAAGATCATGGTGGATTTTGACTTCAAGGCACACGGCATAGAGCCGCCGGGAGAAGGTATCAAAGCTCTCGAGGGAAAAGGACTTTCGTGGACGGACAATGCTCTCTCGATGGAGAGGGAGAACGATGAATAGTGGCGTTATCATGGTCAAGGGTAGATGGCAAAAAAATGTGTTTCGGAGTGTGGATTCTGAAAGTAAAACCCGTTTCGAGATCGAAACATAAGTCCCGTGTCACGAAAACTTTGAGAGGGCATCTGATAAACTCGAACCCCGTGTGTTGAAACGCTATATTATTGAAAACAAACGCGTAATTGTCGCTGGCTGGTGATGATGGAGCAGAAATCGAAAATATACGTTGCCGGACATCGGGGGCTGGTGGGCTCAGCTCTCGCAAGGGAATTGAAGCGATCAGGTTTAGGGAACCTGATAACCCGGACTTCAAACGAGCTCGATCTTCGTGACAGAGACGCTGTCATGAAGTTTTTCATATCTGAGAAACCGGAATACGTATTTCTCGCAGCTGCGAAAGTGGGAGGCATTTACGCAAACGACACCTACCCGGCGGAGTTTATTTTTGATAACCTCGCTATCCAGCTGAACGTTATCGATAGTGCGAGAACGTCCGGCGTTAAGAAACTTCTCTTTCTTGGGTCTTCCTGCATTTATCCACGCGAATGTCCCCAGCCCATGAGAGAAGAATTTTTCTTATCGGGATATCTTGAGAAGACCAATGAGCCATATGCCGTGGCAAAAATCGCCGGTATCATCATGTGCGAGGCCTACCGAAGGCAGTATGGCAGCGTATTCATTTCGGCGATGCCCACGAACCTCTATGGGCCGGGAGATAACTTTGACCTGAAGGATTCTCATGTGATCCCGGCACTTATCAGAAGATTTCACGAGGGAAAAGTGAGAGGCGATGCCGAGGTTGTCGTCTGGGGTTCGGGAATGCCGAGGAGAGAGTTTCTGTATGCAGACGACCTTGCCAGTGCCCTTGTGTTCCTGATGAAAGAATATGATGACAGCGGGTTTATCAACGTCGGCTCTGGGGAGGATATCTCCATAAGGGACCTTGCTGAATTGATAAGGAAAGTGGTTGGATATCCCGGAAGGTTAACGTTTGACTCCACCAAACCAGATGGGACACCGAGAAAGCTCCTCGATGTGTCGCGCATTAATTCCCTGGGATGGAAGCCAAGGGTGAGCGTTGAAGAGGGGATACGGAAAACCTATGATTGGTTCAAAGAAAATTATCCCCACGTGAGGGGAGTACCCTGAGCAATAGAGAGACGGTAATGCGGGGCGGATTTAGAAATGAGGAATGAAAAACCGGAACAAAAGAGCCTAAGAAAGCATCAAACGAC
>JBFFNJ010000250.1:0-3248 GCA_041563215.1 Candidatus Deferrimicrobia bacterium
ATGCCATCCACGGGAAAGACCGCCCTGCGGTAGCCGAAGTCGATCAGAGATGGGGGAACGCGGTGTGTCTCTCCATGTTCGTCGACCACTTCGACCCAGCGAACGAGCTCCCCGATCTCCCTGCCGTAAGCTCCCGCGTTCATGACCAGGGCTCCCCCCAGCGCTCCGGGTATCCCCGAAAACTCCTCGAGCCCGCTGAGGCCCGAAAGAGCCGAGAGGACCGAGAGCCGGGGAAGCGATGTCCCCCCGTCAGCAATGATCCCTCTCCCGTTGAACTGAACATCTGTGAGGTGTCCGCAAACGCCCACGGCCACCATGTCCACACCCCCATCTGGAACGAGAATGTTGCTTCCCCTGCCGAATACGAAATACTTCACCTCTTCCCCGTGGAGCCTCTTCATGACTTCCCCGAGAGCTTTTTGGCTTTTCGGCAGGACAAGGGCCCGGGCCCTCCCTCCCGTTCCTATCGTGGTCAGCTTCTTGAACTCGGGGGATCTTTTCACCTCCACACCTCTTATCCCCCGCAAGAACTCCCTAACGTCCCTTTTCATCATCCCCCCCCTTTTTGAGAAATTTCTCCCCCACCCGGTAGACGTTCCCCGCACCGAGAGTGAGAACCATGTCTCCCTTCTTCGAAAACGACTCCAGAAATTCGACGGCATCCTCAACGGAGCTTTGAAAGTAAATCTCCCTGTGGCCGTGCCCCTTTATGCCCTCGAACAATCCTTCTCCCGTTACCCCCTCTATCGGTTCCTCTCCCGCACCGTAAATCTCCATAACCACCAGCACATCGGCATCGTTGAACGCCATGGTGAACTCCCTGAACAGGTCCCTTGTCCTCGTATACCGGTGAGGCTGAAACACCACGACGAGACGGCGCTCACTGGTAACATCACGGGCTGCCTGTATCGTGTTCTTGACCTCCTCGGGGTGGTGGCCATAATCATCCACGACGATCACTCCCCCCCTCTCCCCCTTGAGCTCGAACCTCCGGGCAACCCCCGAAAAGCTCTCGAGCCCCTCCTTGATCTTTTCATACGGCACACCCAGCTCCGAGCAAACGGCAACGGCAGCAAGGGCATTTGCCGCGTTGTGGCCCCCGGGGAGGTTCAGCCGTATTCTCTCCCTCTGCTCTCCCCGTATCTGCGGGGCAAAGGCCACGTAGAGCCACCCCTTCTCTACGTCTCCCACCACATAATCCGCCTGCCGGGAGTATCCGTAGGTTATTACCCTCCTCTTCACGTTCGGCAAAAGGTCCTGCACGTTGGGGTGATCGAGGCACAACACGGCAAACCCGAAAAAGGGCAGCCTGTCCAGAAAATCAGCGAAGGCATCCTTCAGCGTCTCGAGGTTCCCGAAGTGATCCAGGTGCTCCGGGTCTATATTGGTCACCACAGCCACAGTCGGGATCAGCCTCAGAAATGACCCGTCCGACTCATCCGCCTCTGCCACCAGGAATTCCCCCTTTCCAAGCCGCGCATTCGATCCGAGGGCCTTCAACTTCCCGCCCACGACGATCGTGGGGTCCCAGCCGGCGGCGGCCAGTATCATCGAGATCATGGATGTGGTGGTGGTCTTTCCGTGGGAACCTGCAACGGCGATGCTGTACTTCATCCTCATCAGCTCTCCCAGCATTTCAGCCCGCGGTATGACGGGGATCTTTCTGTCCTCGGCAACGGCCACCTCCGGGTTATCCCGCTTCACCGCCGACGAATAGACCAGCACGTCCACGTCGTCGGCAACGTTCTCCGGGGAGTGGCAGTACTCTATCTTCACGCCCAGATCTTCGAGCCGTTCCGTTACTTCGCTCCTTAGGAGATCGGATCCCGTTACCCGGTAGCCGAGATTTCTCAAAAGCTCGGCTATGCCGCTCATGCCGATCCCACCGATTCCCACGAAGTGGATACTTATGTCTTTCCTGAACAACCCACGGCCTCCTCAAACGAGCTCGATGCAGGCCCTTGCGATTTCGTCGGCAGCGAAGGGCCTGGAAAACTTTTTAGCCATCCGGCTGCAGCGCTCCAGCCTCTCGTCGTCCCGGGACATCTCGAGGAAATAGTCCAGTATCTTTTCCGGGTCGAGCTCATCCTCTTTCATGATGAGCCCACACCCTACCTGCAGGTACTCGAGGGCATTTTTTTCCTGATGGCTGTCCGCCGCATAGGGGTAGGGGATAAGGACGGCTGGAATGCCGAAGCAGGACAGCTCGGCGATCGTCACCGCTCCCGCCCTTGCCACCGCGAAATCGGCCACCTCGTAATACCTCCCTATGTCCTCGCTGAAGGGAAAGAACTCAACGATATCCTCCAGTCCCTCATATGCCTTTTTCATCTCCTCATAGTTTTTGTTCCCCGTCTGGTGGAACACGTTGAAGGGCAGACCCCTCTCCTTGGTCGCCCGTACCAGGTCCAGGCCAAGCCTGTTCAACCTGACGGCCCCCGACGAGCCGCCGAGTATGAGGAGGTTGTATCGTGAATGCCTTTCCACTCTCTTGCCGAGGGCAATTTTCACAAGCTCGTATCTCACCGGATTCCCCGAGTAAATGGCCTTTTCCGATCTGAAAAACTTGCCCGCATCCCGGAAACCCGTAAATACCGTGACGGCGAACCTGCCGAGGAACCTGTTGGCAGATCCCGGTATGGAGTTCTGCTCGTGAAGGACCATTTTCTTCCCGAAAATCACCGAGGCGATGCCGACGGGGAACGACACGTATCCCCCCACGCCCACAACCAGGTCGGGTTTGAACCCGATCAAAATCTTTATGGACTCGATAATGCCCCTCACCATGGAGAGGGCGGACCAGAGCAGGGCGAGCCCCTGCCCCCTCACCTGCCCGGTGCTGATCGGGTAAAACGGGTACCCTCTTTTCGAGAACACGGCCATCTCCAGTCCCTCTTTCCTCCCCGCAAATGCAACATCCGTATCGGGTGCGATGGCTTTAATCGCTTCCGCTATGGATAATGCGGGGAATACGTGACCTCCTGTCCCTCCCCCAGTAATCAGCACTTTCATCTTCAGGCCTCTCCCTGGAAAAACAGGAAATTTTATACACCACGCCCATGGCAATCATGTGCGCTATCACGGAGCTTCTCCCGTAACTAATGAATGGGAGGACCATTCCCTTCGGAGGAAAAAGTTTCAGGGAAACTCCCATATTCATGAAGGCGCAGAGGGCAAGGGAAACTCCCGTTCCGAAGGCGAAGTACTTACCGAACTGATCCGAGGCCCGCCGCGAGATCCTGAGACAG
>JBFFNJ010000251.1:0-3240 GCA_041563215.1 Candidatus Deferrimicrobia bacterium
CTTCCCCCCATGTTTTTACTGAACGAGTTTTCCCCTGAACCAGTACATCCTGTCTATCGTCCAATACCATCGTTTGTCGATCCACCGTGCCGTTGCACCCATGGTATCGCCACGCACGGTTCCCTCCCAGATCATGACGCCGTGCTCCGGACTCGTAGACTGCGCCTGAAAATGGATTTCATCCCCTTCCCTCTTCGCCGAATAGCCCGATTCCCTGTAGTTCAGCATCTCCCCGCATTCGGTCGAGATGAACGTGCCGTCCCGGAAGACCAGGTAGTCTTCATGATGGCTCGCTTCTTTCCCCTGCTCCCCTGACTCGACGAGGAATATTTTCCCGTCCAGGAGATTCGATGGTGGGGCACCACCCGGTGGACCGGGGTCTTCCGTGGGCCACGTCGTGACAGATCGGGCCCAATACTCTGAGGGATTCGGTTTTTTCGACTGGAACCACTTCGCTGGTTTCCCCTCCCAGATGTATCGAACGTCTATTTCGTGACCATCAACGGTTCCTTCCCAATAGATCGTCCCGTTAGATGTACTCCGGGTTTCGGCTGAAAAGGTGATGGTATCTCCCTTTTTAGCTGCCGTATATTCACCAGGTTCGAACCCGTACTTTTTTTCGTAGTAATTCGAGCGGAAATTACCATCTAGGAAGACATACGTGTCTTTCCCCTCTGATTTCTTGCCCATCTCCCCTCTTTCGACGAGGAATACCTCTTTGTCGAGGTAGGCTTTCTGCCCTGAATTTTCTGCCGATAGAGGCCCCGCCAACAAAAAATACAGCGAAGAGACGAGTAAAATGTAGTTTCTCCGTCTAAAATGGACTGATCTCATAGCCTTCTAAGGATTTCTCCCGTTACGATAAGGAATAACTAATTAAAATAAGATGATTTAACGCATCAGATAGTTGCTATAAGGCTTGCATTTATCAAATAGCGCACGCTCTGTTTCGCAACACTGCTCTATGATTTGGCTGAACTCTTATTCCGAGACAGACAACCAGCACAAAATGCACCCGCCTTGTAGTTTGCTTTGACCTCATCTCCCCCTCCCCTCCATCTTGGCACGATAGTCTTCTGTTGGGGACAAGGGGGAGCCAGTTCCCATATCCACCGAAAGGGTGGGAAGGGAAGAAAATGTAAGGAAATGGGAACTGACCCCGTTCGTCGAGGTTGCTGTGGCCCTCCCGGCTAGGCGGGAGGGGTTCCTTCCTTCATCCCTTCGCGGATCATCTTGCGGAACTCGGGTGTGTCCTCGTAGCCGTGAACCGTTGTTCCGTGATGAACAACAGCTTCGATGAGCTCCTCTTCCGTGTCGGCAGAAAGCGCCACGGTACACTTAATGTCCCCGGGATAATCGCGGCAATCGATATATTTCCGTGCCATAGTAAAACCTCCTGTCGGGGATTTAACTCGCCCCGAAAATTAAAAGTTCGATGCTTTTCATTTTCCATACGATTCATGGGGAAAATGACCGTCCCTCAGCGCGATGGGGTCAGTTTTTACATCCTCATATCGAAGGGAATGTAATGTTACATATGTCATGTCTGTTCACCTTGCGAAATTTTCGCAAAAACCTGAAATCATGAAAAAATTGCCAATCATAACCTGTTGATTTTAAATGGAAAAACATTAAAAAATGACCGATGGATAAAAGTAATTGACATCCATTACCCCGGTATGTATATTTTATGGAAAATCGCTTCCCCGAAACCTGACTTGTCCTG
The DNA here is from genome assembly GCA_041563215.1 of Candidatus Deferrimicrobia bacterium. GTDB lineage: Bacteria > Desulfobacterota > Deferrimicrobia > J040 > J040 > WVXK01. Next base: position 1,727 of record JBFFNJ010000251.1, read on the forward strand.
GAGATAGCACTTGTGACGAATGGAAAACCATTTGCCTCTGCTCCACCTGTAACCCATCACTGGAAAAAAATCTCTGTCTCCGATCTCGATTTCTTCTCCGCCACGAAGGTTGAAAAGGGCAAACTGCTCATCGACGGCGATGGGTTGATCGGCCTGCTCAAATCGGACCCCAACATCGAGGATGTAAAGCTTGATATCGCCCACCCCGGGGAATCGGTGCGGATCATTCCCGTCAAAGACGTCATCGAGCCCCGGCTGAGCCTAATCCCGGGCTACCCGTGCTTCCCCGGAGTGCTTTCCCCGTGGGATCCCGACGCGCAGGGCACCCCTTCCGGGGAAATCGCTTCTATAAGCGGAATGGTCGTTACCACCGTGGGATCCATCGTGGGCTACCAGGAAGGCCTGATCGACATGTCTGGTCCGGGCGCAGACTACTCCCTCTTTTCCCGAAAGCACCACCTGGTCCTTGACATTACCGTGCGAAAGGGGACAGAGCGCCACGACCACGAAAAAACCGTGAGGTTGGCCGGCTTCAAAGCATCCGATTACATCGCCAAACATGCCCTGAAAAAAGCCCGATCCTGGGACAGCCAGGAAACCCTCGCCAATCCAGGCGGGGCCGAATCCTCCGGAATGGAAGGCCTTCCCCGAATCGCCTACCTGTACATGCTCCAGTCACAGGGGCTCCTGCACGACACCTACTACTGCGGGATAGACGCCAAGACGATGCATCCCCGTAGAATCGTGCCGTCGGAAGTTTTCTTTGGGGCCATCGTTTCGGGGAACTGCGTTTCGGCCTGTGACAAGAACACCACCTATCACCACCAGAACAACCCCATCATCCTGGAGCTGATGCGAAGGCACGGGATCGACTGGAACTTCGTCGGCTGCGTCATCACCAACGAGAACGTCACCATGGAGGACAAACAGCGCTATTCCACGCTGGCAGCCGAGGGCATCGCGGCCCTGAAGCCCGACGGCGCCATCATTTCCAAGGAAGGCTTCGGCAATCCAGATGCGGACCTCATGATGAACTGCTCGAAGATCGAGGCCCACGGCATCAAGACGGTCCTTTTGACCGATGAGTTTGCGGGACAGGCGGGAGCCTCCCAGTCCCTGGTCGACACGCACCCGAGCGCCGACGCCATCATCTCCACGGGGAATGCCAACGAGGTGGTGGTCCTGCCGCCCCGGGAAAAAATCATCGGCGATGACAGCGTCATCACGGAGCTTGCGGGCGGATCCAGCAAATGCCGGCTCCCCGACGGCAGCGTTGCCGTCGAACTCCAGGTGCTGATCGGCTCCAACAACCAGCTGGGATACGAGAGAACTACCACGAGGTTCATATAAATGCCCGAAACCCGGCACGGCAAAACATACCGGATCGTTCACTACGTAAACCAGTTCTTCGGCGGTGTGGGCGGCGAAGAGCAGGCATACTGCCAGCCGCTCATAAAAGACGGCCCGCAGGGGCCCGGGCAGCTGCTGAAAAAAATATTCCATGAACAGAACGC
>JBFFNJ010000252.1:0-3235 GCA_041563215.1 Candidatus Deferrimicrobia bacterium
CTGTGACCGGCTGACGAGCAGCGTGATCCCCGACGGGTCGCTTCCTTCGCCGCTCTCAAGTACGGCCCCCGTGAACGCTCCGTCAACTGCCGTTACGGTGATGTTTTCCAGCAGAAGGATCGTTTCCGCTTTCGTTTCCATATCCCCTGAACGGGTGAGATACAGATCGACGTGGTCTCCCGGCCTCAGAAGGCCGGAGAAGGTCGTATTTTCGTCGGCAGGAAGCGTAAGCGCCCGCTTTCCCTTCTCGATTAAAAGGGAGAAACGGTCCAGTTCGACGGGATTTTCGATGTCATCCCAGAGGAAGGGATTTCCGCTTCCCACGCTGTTTTTCGACAGGGCGCCTTCTATTTCCGGGTACTCTTCCTCTTTGACCATCCTCGGGAAGTAGCCGCTACGGGGGATCTCCTTCACCTGGAGGGTTTCCGGGCTCAAAATATCGCCACGGCGAATGTTTTTTCCGGCGACGACGATTCTCACCCCCTTCCTGTCTTCCCGGGCCTTCCAATCCTTCGATCGAATGTTGCGCAGGAGCAAGAATGCCGATAGCAGGGAGATGAGAACGGAAAAGAGCAGCAGTATCAATTTTCTGTTCCGGCTCATAAATGGAGCTCCGTTACCTGGCACGTGGGAGGCGATTTTTCCCAGAACGTGAAGGTTATGCTTATCCCCTTCGTAATATTGAGAAAAACGAGCGGCTTCACCCGCCAGATATCCCTGCTTTCCGACACCATCCAGCCCTCTCCAACAGGATCAGGGCTTTTCAGAGAAGATACCCAATCGTTCGGATTCCGAATAAAAAAAATATAGTGGACCGCGATTCCGGGGTCGTTCCTGAAATAGAGATCCCCGTCAATTTTTGGTTGGATCTTTTCGGGAAGCAGGGAATACAGGCTCTTTACATCCTCTGCACCCGCAACCTGGAATCCGCTTTCCATCAAACCGTCGACTTTTTCATCCCGGGACAGATCGAAGGAGGCAATCATTTTTTCCGGCGGCATCTCATCGTCCTGGGACATGTCGCTCATGATCTTATCAAGGGTCAACGGTTCCGCGCAGAGGGCAACGGGGAACAAGATCAGGGTTACCGCTGTTACCAAGACAAGAACCTTCACAGATCACCTCCCAAACAGACCCGCCAGAATAATCGTATGCGTGATGTCGATCGACCTTTTCAGCTTTTTGCCGAATCCTGAGCGATCGTCCCAGCTGTCGATGAGGATGAGATTTTTCTCCAGGATGCGCTGTGGATCCTCCTCTATCAAGGAAGAGAGGGGACTTTTCCTCGGTGTGAATGCCAGCTCGACTTCGCTTTTCCAGGAGAGGGGGGCATGTGATAAATGGTCGAAAAACCTCCTGTTTCCCGCAATCCTCCTGATCGTGACATCCCGGTTATCCACTTGTAAATCCTCGGTCAAAGGGTTTTTAAAATCCTTTTTCAACCTCCCGGATATGAGGTTTATCTGGTAGGCGTCGTACAGAGCCATATTTTTGGATTCGAGTATTTTGTAGGCCACGAGGGTACCTGCAATCAAAAGGGAAATGATCGGGAGGATAAGAATCGTCTCAACTAGTCCGACCCCCCGCCTGCTCTTACTGACCATGCTGTATCCTCTTCGTGAGCATTTGTCCGATTTTTGATTCGGGCTCCACGCGCCTGCTCTTCCATGCAGCCTTGAATGAAGTCCCCCCATAGGGCTTTGCGCAGGAAACGGCATAGTTTCTGTATTTTTCATTGAAGATAGTCTCGAGGAGGGGTGCCCGGCTCCCCGAGTAGCCGACAAAATAGACGACCTGCTTTTCATGGAAATCGCGCTCGGTAACCTGGGGGATGATTTCTCCTTTGAGAGCGAAGAGGAACCTTACCTGTGAAAAGAATATCCTCGTTAACCTTTTGAAAAAAAATCTCTTGATTCGGTTTTTCGGCCTGTGTGAACGGGCCTTTCCCCTCAATTCCCCCATGATCCCGGTGATTGTGAGGGGCTCTCCATCCTCGAGGCAGAGTCTCAGGACAGCATCGCTCCTTCTGCCCGGAGCGGGAATGGATGGGTAGAGAAGTCCATTAATGTTGTAATATTTCAGGAGCCCTCTCAGACATGCGAGCATCAGCGGGGGCACGGCTTTTTTTATCTTTTTCGCCATATTCGAAAACTTAACCCCCGAATCCCACAACTTTCTTATCACCGCGGGGGCTTTTTTTGAGAGGTGAAAGAAGAGAGAGGGGTTACCCGAAAGGGCAAGGCCGATTGATGAGACCCAGAGCAGAAGGACCACCCGAATGAGGTGAACGGATCGGGACATTCCGTAATTTAAAATCGCTATTACATTGAGCCCCCTCGACTCCCACGTGGCAAGCGAGATGGCTATGGAATCTGCTGCGGTCTCCACGGAATTTTGCTCGTAAAAATATTTTCCCGTGTTGATGGACAGAAAGACGCTCGTGATCAATGCAACGGAAGTTACGAGCGTGAAAACGGTTACGTAACCGCGTCTGTCGAAAAAGATACCGATCATTAACTCACTCCACGATGAATGTAACTTTCGGCCGGTAGTGAATACCATCGCTCGAGAGAGCGATCTTCCTGAAGCCGGTATGAGAGGCGATCGGCTCGAAAAGCCGGATGGGAACGAAATTCATCGAAAGCACCGCATCGATGCAGAGGGTCAATATGCTTCCGCTTGCAATCGTCTCCCTATCGGTTAGCCTGTTTCCACTTTCTTGAGACAGTGAGATTTCGATCGATCTTACTCTGCCTGCTCTCCGTTGCTTTGCCAGAGTGGAAAAGATCATCGCCTGGAATGCTCTCTTGACTTCCCGGACGCTTTTTCCCGAAGAGATGCTGGTTGTCCTTGCGAACTTTTTCGAGAAGCGGTGGATCCTGTGGAGGGTGAATGTTGTCAGTGCAAGGTCGATGGCGAAAAAGACAAGGAGCGCAAAAATTATGGAACCGAGCATTGCTTCTACGAGAACGTTCCCACCGTTGCGAATCTGTTTACTTTGACGTGGCATAGTCGCTGAGGGTCTTCTTGTTCTGCTCTTTTTTGGATGACTTCGACAGGTCCTTTACTTTGAATCCATGGCCCGAAAGGGCTGATATGATCGTGTGAAACTGGTTTCGCACCTGGTTGCCGAAAATATTTACGATCCCGATGGCCGCAATTGCGACCAGGGCGAGGATAATGATGTACTCCGTCAGTCCCTGAGCTTTGTGACACTTTGCTTTACTCTGTTTCC
>JBFFNJ010000253.1:0-3233 GCA_041563215.1 Candidatus Deferrimicrobia bacterium
AGATATTGGTTCACCAGCCGGTGCTTCTTGATGAGGTTGTTCGCTACCTTTCACCCGAAAGAGGCGGGTGGTATCTGGACTGCACCATGGGCGGGGGGGGGCACACCGCTGCTATTGCCGCAAAGATAGGGGATAACGGTACGCTCCTATCCCTGGACCTTGACGGTGAGCTCGTTTTGCAGGGAACCAGGGCGTTTGCGGCCAGAAAGAACGTTATCGTCCGGAAAGAAAATTACAGGAACTCGCTTGCCATGATGCAGGAGATGGGCGTCGGCGGGTTTGACGGCATCGTGCTCGACCTCGGTTTCTCCTCCTACCACATTGCCCGGCCGGGGAGGGGGTTTTCCTTCCGCGATGATGACTCCCTCGATATGCGATACGACCCCGAGGGTGGAGGCGTAACGGCCGAGGAAGTCGTGACCCGCTACGCCGAGGATGAAATAAGGGAGATACTCTCCCGCTACGGTGAGGAGCGGATGGCGCGGAAAATAGCATCGCTGATCGTTGCGAAGCGGCGCAAGGAGAGGATACAAACGGCTGCAAAGCTAAGGAGCATCGTAGCCGAAGCCAAGGGAGCAAAGGGAAAAAAGGAAAAAATCGACGCGGCCACCAAAACGTTTCAGGCCCTGAGGATTTACGTGAACGGGGAGCTCGAGAATCTCGAGCAGTTTCTCATCCACCTGCCCCGGATCGTTAATCCAGGGGGAAGGGTAGCCGTTATCAGTTACCACTCCCTGGAAGACAGGCTGGTGAAGAGCTACTTCAAAAAATACACCGGGAAATGTGTCTGTCCCCCGGGAACGTTACAGTGCGCCTGCGGTAAGCAGCGGGTTTTTCAGATACTGCCCCCGAAGCCACTCAGCCCGTCCCCCGGGGAGATAGCCCAAAATCCCAGGGCAAGGAGTGCGAAGATGCGGGTGGTGGCCCGGGAAAAGGAGGAAGGATGAGCGAGTTTCTCATCGGAGAAAAGATGATCATCATCTCCCGGGGAAGGAGCAAAAACACAGAGGCCAGGAAGAGGCGGGGTATCTTGCCCGTGCTGTGGATGATTTTGATTCTCCTCGTCCTCATGGGTGTCGACGCAAACATCCGGTCTGTCACGACCAATTACATGTACCGGGTGAGCGATTCGATCATGATCCTTGAAAAGCTCAACGACAGGAGAAACAAACTGTCGGCGCAGATCGAATCGCTGAAAAATCCAAGGAGAATAGAGAAAATTGCCCTGAAAAAACTCGGACTCAAGGAACCCGATTCGGGAAAGGTATACGGGGAGCGTTGATGGTAAAAAGGCGCCTCAAGGGAATCGTGACTGTTTTCATCGGTTTTTACGCGGCCATCGTTGCGAAAGCCTTCTACTATCAAATCATCGGGGATGCGGCGATCAAGAAGTGCTCCGAATCGCAGTATGAAAAGAAGATAGTCATACCCCCTGCGCGGGGGCCCATTCTGGATCGAAACGGAAACAAGCTCGCCGTAACCGTCACCGCCTATTCCATCGGGGCCTCCCCGGTGGCCATACAGGACAAAAAGGGTTTTGCCGGGGTTGCACATAAGGTGCTGAAGGTGCCCGTGCAAAAGACCCTGGCCAAGATGAAATCCAACAGGTCTTTTGTCTACGTAAAGAGGCAGATCGACAGGGAAGCGGCGAACACCTTCCTGAACGAACTGGGCAAGCTCGATGAGTTCAGGCGGGAGTACAAGATTTTTGGCAAGATAGGGGCCGTCAACGTCATTGCGGAACCGAAGAGGTACTATCCGGGAAAAGAGCTCGCGGCGAACGTGGTCGGCTTCTGCGATATCGATTCGGTCGGGCTGGAGGGGATAGAGAAGACCTTCGACAATTACCTGAGGGGGAAGAAGTTGAGCCTTCTCTGCGAGAAGGATGCAAAAGGGCGGCTCATCATACCCGAAGTCATTCCCGATAACGAGGTTTTCGGCCATACCCTTCAGCTTACGCTGGACAAGAACATCCAGTTCATATGCGAGAAGGAAATAGCCGAAGGCGTCAAGAAGTTTAACGCCAAGAGCGGGATAGCGATCGCCATGTCTCCCGTAACGGGAGAGATTTACGCCATGGCAGTGTACCCCGCATTCGACCCGAATAAACCGGCGAGATTCAGCCCCTGGTACAGGAAGAACAGGGTCATAACCGATGTATACGAACCCGGCTCGACCTTTAAGGTCTTCCTCCTGGCAGGTGCGCTCGATTCGGGGAGGATCCGCACTAACGACAGGATTTACTGCGAAAAGGGGATTTACCGCGTCCAGAGGCGCACTATCCACGACACCCACCCCAGCGAGTGGCTCACGATTCCCGAGGTGGTGAAGTTCTCGAGCAACATCGGGGCCGTGAAGATCGCGGAAAAGTTTTCACCCGGGAGGTTTTACGATTACATCCTGAAATTCTCCTTCGGTTCGAAAACGGGCGTGGAGATGGATGGCGAGTCGTCGGGTATCCTCCCGAGCAAGACCGTGTTCAACAGGCCGATCCGCTACGCGACGGCTTCTTTCGGTCAGGGAATCGCCGCGACCCCCCTTCAGGTCATCACGGCCTTCTCCTCCGTCATAAATGGCGGCATCTCGCTGAAGCCCTACATCGTCAAGGAGGTGCGGGACAGGTACGGGCAAATTGTGTACCGGGGGAAACCGCTCTATCCAGGACGGGTAATCTCCAGCCGCACATCGGCGGTGATGAGAGACATTTTGAAAGATGTTGTTACCGAAGAGGGTACCGGAACGCTTGCCGATTTAAAGGGTTACAGCGTCGGGGGCAAGACGGGGACCTCGCAGAAGGTGGACTTCAAAAGGGGTGGATATTCAGATGAGAGGATAGCATCCTTCGTCGGTTTTTTCCCTGCCGACGAGCCCTCCATCGCGATTCTCGTCTTGATCGACGAGCCGAAGGAGGAGGTATACGGGGGACTCGTTGCCGCACCCGTTTTCAACAGGATTGCCTCTAAGGTGGCGATATATGCCGGGATAGCCCCCGATGAGCCAGAGGAGGATTTCGGGAGGGTTGCCGAGGCGGCAATTGATGACGCCGGAAAAGGAGGCGTCTCACAGAAAGCCAGGCTGCCCGTCATGAAAGTTTCCTATACCAGTGATGAGGAGGGGGGAGTTACCATGCCGGACCTCGAGGGCCTGACCGTTGCGCAGGTGATAGAGATGCTGGAGGCCTTCCCCGTGGAGTATCGTCTACGGGGGTCGGGGGTGGCGCTGAAGCAGTATCC
>JBFFNJ010000254.1:0-3224 GCA_041563215.1 Candidatus Deferrimicrobia bacterium
CTCAGAGTGGGCAATGCCCGGGTGTCTGAAAAACATGCAAACTTCATCGTGAACCGGGGCGGGGCCAGGACGCGGGACGTGCTCAGCCTGATTTCAAAGGTGAGGCAAATTATCTCTGAGAGAAAAAATATAGATCTCGAACTGGAGGTGAAGTGCATTGGCTGATACGTCGGTGGCCGGGATGAAGAATAAAAAGATCGGGGTTCTCCTCGGAGGCGAGTCCGCGGAGAGGGAAGTCTCTCTCAAAACGGGAGGGGCTATTTTACAGGCCCTCTTGAGGAAGGGGTACAATGCCGAGGCCCTTGATATGAGAGGGGACTGGGCAAAGATAATCGAGGAAGGGAAGATCGACGTGGCTTTCATAGCCCTGCACGGGAGGCTGGGCGAAGACGGGGCGGTTCAGGGGATGCTGGAGGTACGGGGAGTGCCCTATACGGGTTCCGGGGTGGCCGCATCGGCAATTTCCATGAGCAAGCTGATGACCAAGAAAATTCTTTCCGACTCGGGTGTCAGGACCCCGAGATACGTGTATTTCGATGTGGTTGACGATTTGCCGGTCTCCATAGACGGTGCCCTCGATTTTCCCGTGGTGGTAAAACCCGATCGCGAGGGGTCGACGATCGGCATTTCGATCGTCACGAGCCCGGAGTCACTCGACGATGCCGTGCGTGAGGCCTCCCGGTTCGATAAGAGGGTCATGATCGAGGAGTATGTGAAGGGCAAGGAGATAACGGTGGGAGTGTTGAACGGCATGGTTCTCCCGGCGATCGAGATCATCCCCAAATCCGGATTTTACGACTACAGCTCGAAATACACGAGCGGGGCCACCGAGTATGTGTGCCCTGCCATGATCGACGACGCAATTCTTGAAAAGGGCTACACTGCCTCCAGCACCGCGGCTAAGGTACTCAACCTCCGGGGAGCGGCGAGGCTCGATTTCAGGGTGGGTGATGACGGGAATGCCTACTTTCTGGAAATCAACACGATCCCGGGAATGACGGAGACGAGCCTTTTGCCTAAGGCGGCGATGGCAGCGGGAATAGGGTTTGACGATCTTGTCGAGCAGATTCTTCTCGATGCCGGGTGCGGAAAATGACGGTGCTCGAATACAAGAGATACAAGAAGAAGTCCTTGAACAACAAAAGGAGGGCTCTGTTCTTCGGAAAGCGCAACAGCAAGAGAAGCAAAAATGTGAAAAAGGGGGGGCGTCTCAAATATATGGTGCTTACCATTGGCATCGGGGCGGCACTTGTCGTTTCCGGAAAGCTGACGCATTCCTTTTTCACCACATCCCCCCTGTTCACGATCGCGGATTTGAAGGTGGTCAAGGAAGAGGGCCTCAAAGACTTTGACTTCGAGAAAGCTGCAGGTCTCGATGAAAAGGGCAGCCTCTTCGCCCTCGATCTCGAAGAGGTGGTCGATACTTTCAAGAAAAACCCCTGGATTGAAGAAGTGGCGGTGAGGAAGGTGTTCCCCGGGAAACTGGTCGTAACACTTTCGCGGCGCAAGCCTGTTGCCATGATGAATCTCGACGGGCTCCATTTCGTTGACGCCCGGGGAAGGATCTTCAAGAAAGTGACCCGTTATGACAGCAAGGTATACCCCGTGATTACCGGTTTTACCAGGAAGATGATAGAGGACGAGGATGGAATGGATCCACTCCTTCGTTCCCTCGAGTTGAGAAGAATGCTGAAGGGATCAGTGGTGGAGGGGAACGTTTCGGAAATCAACTACAATCCGAAGGAAGGGTCCTCCCTCGTTCTGAAAGACAGCGGCCTGAGGATCAAACTCGGTTCGAGTGAGATAAAGAGCGCCTTTGCGCGGCTCGAAAAGAACTACGACAAGATAATTCACTACCGCAATGATGCCGTGTACGTGGACCTGAAGTATCCCGGTAAAATTTTCGTGGGTAAGAAAAAAGACAGGTAACGGGAGGGGACAATTGCATAACGAAGGAGAGATCATCGTTGGCATCGATGTTGGGACGACAAAGGTGGCCACCATCGTTGGACAGAAAAAGGGGAAAGACGTGGAGGTCATCGGAATGGGCGTGGCCCCGTCCGAGGGGCTGAGAAAGGGTGTCGTGGTCAACATAGACTCAACGGTCAACTCCATCAGGGAATCCGTCGAAAGCGCGGAAAAGTCAGCCGGGGTGGAGATAAAAAACGCCATCATGGGGATATCGGGGGCCCATATAAAAAGCTTCAACAGCCATGCGGCAGCGGTCATAAAGAACCCCCAGGAGGTAAACGGGGGAGACGTGTTCAACGTCCTGGAGAAAGCGAAAGCGGTTGAGCTGCCCAACGACCGTGAGATTCTCCATGTACTCACACAGGAGTTCATCGTCGACGACAACGACGGGATCAAAGACCCGCGGGGCATGACGGGCATTCGGCTCGAGGCAAAGGTGCACGTCATCACCGATGACATTCCCAGCGCCAAGAACCTGGTCCGCTGCGCCGAAAGGGCGGGAATAGACGTGAATGATATCGTCTTCTCCGCCATCGCATCATCGGAGTCGGTCCTCTCTCCCGAAGAGAAGGAGGTGGGGGTGGTGCTGATAGATTTTGGAGGAGGGACGGCGGACATGACCGTCTATTACAATGGGTCTCTCCGCCACACCTTCGTGCTCCCGATCGGGGGAAGCTATGTCTCCAGTGACATCGCCTTCGGCCTGAAGGTGCCCCAGAGCGATGCCGAGAACATCAAGCGCATGGACGGGTGCGCCCTGGTCCAGAAAGTCAAGAAGGATGAGCTGGTGGAGATCCCCGGCGTGGGAGGAAGGAAGCCACGTCTGATCAGAAGGCAGAGCCTTGCGGAAATCATCGAACCGCGGGTCGAGGAAATATACAGCCTGGTTTTCAGGGAACTTCTGCGGTCGGGCTTCGAGGACCTGATCGGTGCCGGCATCGTCCTGACCGGGGGAAGCTCCCTTCTGGGCTCCGCTGATGACCTGGCGGAGCGGGTGTTCCGCCTGCCGGTCCGGAAGGCCAACCCGAAGGGGGTCACCGGGCTGTACGATCTGGTGAACCACCCCTCCTGTTCAACGGCCGTTGGCCTCCTCCTCTACGGAGCCAGGTTCGTTTCCAAAGACATCAGGCCCTCGGACAACGGCAGGGGCAGCGGGATCGGAAGAAAGATAATCAGACTGGTCAAGGAATTCCTATAAATGGGAGGTGCGTATGTTTCAACTCGTTAAGGAACACAAGCCCGGCGCGGCAATC
>JBFFNJ010000255.1:0-3221 GCA_041563215.1 Candidatus Deferrimicrobia bacterium
CCGGCGACAGATCGACAATGCCGGTAATATGAATGCCCGGCGTGTGTTTTGCCTGGGCCAGGTACATCGAACCGAACTTGCCTGCGCCGATCATGCCGACGCGCAGCGGCCGGTTTGCTGCAGCACGTTCGAGCAACATCCTATATAGATTCATGGAATTCCTCCTGAATAGGGAAGCTCCCGATAGGAAGTCTCTTTTTTTGCTGCCGAACCTGACCAGCCCCTGTGATCGGTCCCCCCGTATCTTAGCGTAAGAACCCTGGCCGGTAGAAAACGCTGGAAAGACAGGAGGATACGTGGGAGCGCCACAACAGTTCGTAGTCAAGTGCTCTATCAAACTTTAGCTAAGGACGCGCACGAGAGGAAATTTTTCATACTGCAAGGGGTTTCCCGCGTCAACAATATCTACGCAACACCCTCTTTTCACCACAAAAATGCTCGTCGTTTGCACCCCGAATCGAAAGCCTCTAGTCTTGTCCCCTCTCACCCTCAAATGACTGCTTTACTCCACTCATTTCTTCATATCCCCTAACGGTATAATAGATCGCCTTGTCAAAAAATTCCGTCACCAAATTGAATAACTCCAGTTCCCGGTGAAGCTCGAGCGCCGTGCCCATCAAGCCGAACATTTTTACATACTTCAATAGGTGATTTCTCGTTAAAACCAGGGCAAAAATGACCTGGCTCACCGGAATTTTTTCCTCAAACCGTCGTCTGCCCAGGTCCAGATACCTTTGTTGAGCCTTCTCCCCTTTTGTGTCTATCAGCCACTCGCCCAGATTTTTATAAACATTGTAAGCCCTTGTGTGCATCTCTTCGACCGAAAACTGCTGATAGGCACTGGTTTTTGGGTTTGTTTGAATGTCTTTAAGAAGTACCTGGGTTATCTGTTCGGCGTGCTCTTCAATCAATTTCACAAGCTTTATCGAGAGCATAAGTTTCCCTCCTTTTCTCTTCCCTGACAACGATATTGTTTTTTATCATATTATTACTAAACTTTAAATCCTTACCCATCATGATTCGCTTTTTACATGCCGTCACTGCATGAGTGTAATCAACTCCCACGAAAATGCGTGCCGTCGCGCGGGCATCAAAGCTTGCCATTTCCACGATCTGCGCCATACGTTCGTCACCCGTGTGATCGACGCGGGGATCGACATGTACGTCGTCGGAATAATCGTCGGCCACTCGAACGCAACGATGACCGAGAGATACGGACACCTTGCGAAGGGAAAGGACCAGGAGGCGGTCGAGAAATTGCCGGGTTGGGAAAAAATGAGGGGGGTGGTATGACGCCGATGCAGCGGTTTCCTCATCCCGGAATTGCCGATTGCGAACACGGAGGATCCCTGGTTACAATGAAATGTCTCTGTTGCCTGAAGCAGTCTGATTCCTTGGAAATAAAGTCGCCGAGTGAGGAAATTTTTTCGGGACTTCAATCCGTCTCCTCAATTGAGCAGTGAGCGGAAGTAATTTTTTTGAGTGAGGTGGGCGATGAGCAGGCAACTACTCCTTTTCCTCCTGCTATTATTGTTGGTCCAGTTTTTTTCCCCTTCCATGGGTCTGTCCAAAAGGCCGAAAAAAGACGAAGTTCTCTTCCTAAGCGAAAAGTTGGGAATGGCTAAAAAGCAGGAAGATACAGGGCAGTACCAAAAGGCTGAGGAAATGTATCTGGAATTATATAAAGAATACAAAAACGAGTTCGAGTGGCATCGGGGATCCGAAAACCACTGGCGTGATTATATGACAAGCCTGAGGGCTTTGATCAGTTTCTATTACGGCCATGGAAAGTTCCAGGATGTGAATTGGTATTTCAGGGAATACAACGATGAGCTGGAGGGAGACGAAGAACTCGGGAGCATGCAGTGGATGTTGATGCAAGACATCGAGGAGTCCGTTCAGAAGCTGATCAAACGGAAACAATACAAGGATGCCGAACTGATCTATCTTGACCTCGAAAACAGGATTACGTCGACTTTAGGATTTCGGCATTTTTTATTGGGTTTGCTATATGAAAACATGATCGCTTTTTACGTGAAAACGGGCGATCAAAACAAGGCGGCAGAATATGCGAAGAAAGCGAGTACGATGATGAAGGACGAGTAAATTCATTACTGGCCCTACGGACTGACACTTTGGAAGGACAGACATGCAACAGGACACAGTCAGAAAGACGGAAGTCGTTGTCGTTAATTCCTTGATTTCGTCCTCATGAGGCCCGATCCAGATTCCGGATGCCCAGCAAAATCGGGCCCCTGAATCGTATCAAGACAACGCTGCGATGTTCAACGTCACAGGAAGTGGGAATCGGGTTGAGGGGATTTTAAGGTACAGGTCGGGCCTGCCGGGGAGTGGGATTCCGGGGACTTGCTTCTTCAGCGTGCCAGATTCCCTTTTAAAACGGCCTGGAAACCATTCACACACCACGGACCGATCGAATCGGACCAGGGCACTACGCCTTCTTCAATGGCCCCTCCCTCACCCGTTTCAGCAGGATCTTCCGGAACGCCTCGTCGTGCTCTATGCAGAACGACTCCTCGAATCCTTTCCCGGGATTGTTGGCGAAATACGCCTTCGTGAACCGCAAGGTTTCCGGTGGACTCTCGAGGATCATCTTGCCGATCTCTACGGTACGCTCCAGCAGGAGTCCCTTTTTCACGACCTGGCTCACGAGTCCGATCCGGTGGGCCTCTGGCGCAAGAATCCTTCGCCCCGTGAAGCACAGATCCCTTGCCAATCCCTCCCCGACTATCCAACGGAGCGGCGTGATGATCGGAGGGGCGCCGAACTTTATTTCCGGGTGGGCAAAAGCACAGGATTCGGAGCCGATACGGAGGTCGCACAGCGTCGTAAGGTCGAAACCGCCACCCAACGCGGGTCCATTCACCGCGGCGATTGTCGGCTTTGGGAAATTCCAGACATCCCGGTGGTACTGCGAGGATGACGCCAGTAGCTCGTCGAATCGCTCGGGGTGAGCGAATTCGGAAAGGTCAAACCCTGCGCTGAAGGTATCGCCCCGGCCGATAAGGATGACGAGCCCGACGGTATCAGAATCCGCCCAGCGATTGAGACATGAAGATATTTCCAGACGCATCCGGATGGAGATGGCGTTACGCTTTTCCGGCCGGTTCAAGGTGAGAATGCCGATTCCACCGTCTTTGACCTCAACGTGAATCGTTTCGTAGGACGTCACGGAACCTCCGTTTCTCCTCGAATCCCGG
>JBFFNJ010000256.1:0-3168 GCA_041563215.1 Candidatus Deferrimicrobia bacterium
ATCTATGATGGCGGAGCGCTCGAAGAGCCCCGTGATGGTTTTTCCCACGTCTTCGAGGATGCGGGTCAGCTTCCTCCAGTGGGGCATCATCTTTTTCATGCTCGCCTGCCGCATTCTGCACTCTTTCCGGTGTTCATCCATTGCCTGCCGGTGGTGCTTGTCGAGCGAGCGGTTGATCTCCTTGAGCATGTTTGCCACCATCGGATCTCCCTTCGAGGGGATCTTTGCCACCGTGGCGATCGCGTTCAGCCAGGAAGGAGGGGATGGGGGGACATCCATCGCGCCCCGGTAATTTTCGTCGATGCGGTCGATCAGACCCCCGAGATTCCTCTGCAGGTCGGGAAATCCCTGGAGATCCCGCCGGACTACCGAGTCGATGCGGTGGAACTCACGCTCGATCTCCCTCTCTGCGGACTCCCTCCCTGAGGCAAGCAGAACCTCTCTGTTCCGGGCGGCCAGCCTGCTCTCCGCGAGCATGACCGACTTCGAAGCGAGTCGGAATCCATTGTGAATTACGCGGCAGAAGGCCCTGATTATCCCGTGTGCGAAGGTACGGGAAAAGTACAAAAGGGTAATCAACACGGCCACGAGCAGCGCTACCGACAGTGCGGGATGTTGGGGCCAGAATATGAGAAAGTTTTTTGCAGACATCTCGTTTACCCCCTTTTTTCTAATGAGTTACCGTTATCCTGCGGGGAACCGGGCAATCTTTACCCCACCCTTTCCCCTGGAGTACGCTCTCCCGGAAACCTGCGAGAGCGTATCCCGTAAAAAAGATAATCTTTCAGAAAGCGTGCCACCGGTCCCCATTGCTGTTTTTAATAAATAACCCCCTGTTTCCATTGAGGAAAAAACCGTGGATCGGAGCGAATCCCGTTGCCCCGGGTTCTGTCGGAAAAAAAGCATTCTTACACTTTTGGAACACATATCTGAAATAAACCGCTCACAGGGCTTTTCCCGGGGCACAGAAAGAGTGACTCCTTTTACCGCGAGACGATGTAAATATCTGAAATAAATATAGAAAAAACGTTTTTAATTCCGAATGGATGTGCTGATTCCGGGGATGGAGATAGAGGGGAAAGGGCAATCCCGTTTTTGTTATCCCCGCTCCCCGGGAAGGTTCCTTGCCGATTATCCGTTGTGGTTTGCTGCCGTTCTGTACTATATCGATAGGGAGACCATATATCGCATGGGGAGGGAGAGCATGGCAAAGGTAGTGTCCGATAACCTAATCGTGCGCATCGCCCACAAGGGGGAGGAGAAGATCGTCGACCTTAAAGCGCTGTTCAACGAAAATCCCAACCGTGTCATCTCGATCGTGGGTACGGTGAACGAGGACGGAACACCCAATACGGCCCCCATGTCCCTGTTTTACTGCCCCGACGACAGGACCGTGGTCGCAGGCATGGTGAGGACCTCCCGGACCGTGGCAAACATCAGAAGGGAGGGAAAGCTCATCATGGAAGTCATCTTCGGCGATGATATCGCCTTCGGCATATCGGGTGATGGGTCCATCCTCAAAGACCCCCTCGATTGCAGCGACGCGACACTTGCGATCAAGATTGCCGTTACCGGCGTAAAACGGGATACCTCGCCTGCCCAGAAGATCACCTCGGGGGCGAAGATGTCCCCGCGTTCCGAGAAGGCCGTTGAGTATGAGCAGGCGGTCCTGTCGGAACTCGTCCGGCTTGCGTCTTCGCGGTAAAGTGCAGGGAGACCGAATCGAGTGGTATTTCCGGATGGGGCCTTTTTCCCGGCAGCTCAGCCTCTGCGGTTTCGGCGCAGGGAGCGGATCAGCAGGGTGATGATCGTTACGGCGGTGATCGGGATCACGAAGGCCATCATCACCGTGCTGAAGAGGGGAAGGGCAGCGTGCTGGGTGGATTTCAATACGAGGTATGCCGTGTATGCCACGTAATATGCCAGGAAGAGCAGTCCCTCCCACCTCGATATGTTGTATCCCAGGAAAAAAATCGGCAGGCAGGAGATGGCAACGGCGATCATCACGGGAATGTCGAATCTCAGGGCGGCTTCCGAAACGGCAATGCCATTGGGGGCGGCAATGCCCGTCAGGCCGAGCGCTGCGAGGATATTGAAGATGTTGCTGCCAACGACATTTCCCACGGCGATATCCCTTTCCCCGCGGATGCTGGCGACCAGGGAGGTGGCTACCTCGGGAAGGGAGGTCCCCGCCGCCACCACCGTCAGCCCTATGACGAGTTCGCTCACGCCCACTGCCTTGGCTATGGAAGAGGCTCCCCTGACCAGCCATTGAGAACCGAGGACGAGCGAGGTAAGTCCCCCCAGGATGAGCAACAGGTTGGTGACGATTTTCCTGTTCTCCGTTTCCATGTCCCCATCGCTCTTCCGTGAATTCTGTCTTTCCCGGTAGCTTTTCTCGGTTTTGCTCTGGTGGATAGAAAAGAGCGTATAGGCGATTATCCCGGAAAAAAGGATGCATCCCTCGGCCCGGCTTATTTTTTCGTCGTATGCGAAGATCAGCATGAGGAACGAGACGCCGATCATGATGGGTACGTCCATCCGTATCAGCTTGCGAGAGACGACCAGCGGAGCGATGGCGGCCGAAAGGCCGAGAATGAGCAGAACGTTCAGTATGTTGCTCCCCACGATATTTCCCACGGCGATGTCGGCCTGACCCGAGATGGCGGAGAGGACGCTCACGGCCATTTCCGGGGCACTCGTGGCGAAGGAAACGATGGTCAACCCGATCACCAGCGGGGAAATTCCCATGAAAGCGGCAAGCCGTGCTGCGCCGCGGACCAGGGCTTCGGCCCCTGCGGCTAAAAGGAAGAGCCCCGCTATGAGGAGGATTACAGGGATTATTCCCATTCCGTTTCCTCTCCGCAAGATTCTTGCGTGGTACTCTGCAGATTATAAACGCGAAGGCTTAATTGAAAAAGGAAAGATCACCGTTGAAACAGGCGGGTGTATGGCAGGAGGGGGGGGAAGGTGGTACGATAAAAAGATAGATCCATTTACAGGGAAAACATCATGAGCGAGAGGAGCCTTGAAACCAGGGATTTTGGGGGCACCGGCAGGCGGGTCACGATGGTCGGGCTCGGCGGCGAGGGAGTCTTGCGGACCCACGGCCGCAGCGATGAGGCAGAGGCCGTCATTTGGGAGGCGGTTTCCCGGGGGATAACGTAC
>JBFFNJ010000257.1:0-3157 GCA_041563215.1 Candidatus Deferrimicrobia bacterium
CTTGTTGACGTAATGGTTCCATCCTTCATCGTGATGTTTCACGGTAACGTGGAACTGAAACGTGTTTTCTCCTGTTTTCTTTGCTTCCGCCTTCATGACGTCGACTTCGCCTGCGTTTCCGGCTCCGCTAACGAAAAGCAAGAAAAGTGCCGGGAACGCCTTGATCCACCGCATATCGGTTTGCCCGCCGTCGACTGCCTGCCGCTAGGTATTTTCGTTTCGTTTTTCCGACACGTATGAGGAATACATGGACTCCCCCAGCTTCCCGTAGAAAGCGAATTCGCTCTCTTCGCCCCGTATCGAGAGTTTTGTGACCTCATAATAGGGATATTTCTCGCGCACACAACGGGAAATTTCCGACCAGGGAATGAACATCGGCGGATGAAGAAAGCGGAGCAGGAAAATGACGGATATCCCCAGGCCGTGCGGACTCAACCGAACAATAGCAGCTCCCCCATAGGCCACGGGGAACAGTCCGCTACCAAGAGACATTCTGACGAAGGTAAATTTTCGATAATCCGTTTGGGCCTGGTAGGGGAACCTTTTTGCGATCCTGTGCCATCCGCTTTTTATGGATAACACCGTGCTGATAAACAATAGTAAGGAAAGGGTGGTTACGGGGATCCAGGCGGGGAAGATGGTATTTGTCATCATGGAAAGCATATCAGGGATATCCCTTGGGCAGAAAGACCGTAACGTTTTTTTCATCACTGAAATACGATGGATGGCGACAGCTCTTCGAGCAGTTTGAGGCCGATTACCTCCAAGTAAAAATGAACCGTTTCCTCGAATTCATGAGGTGGAATTTTCATCGCGATATTTATCCCGCTTGTGAATTCCAGTGATTTGGATGGTCCCATGTTCCTGTTCCCCCTTTTTCGGAATGAACACCTGACGCGTGGGTTACGCGGCTTGGAATGGGCGCGGCAGAAGGTCGGGCCCGCTTTAGGGCCACGTTTGCTCTTATCTCCTTTCCTTCCTGCACATGGCGCTTACACGATCTTAAGTATAGGCAACAAGGAGTCCGATACGATCAGGGGCTGCCTGGGGAAATCGATCGCGGGAAGGTGCATACGGTTGTGCCAATAGACAGGCAATCCCACCCTCGATGCTCCATGAACATCTCCGGGAGAGCCCGCGACGAAGAGAACATGCCATGCTTCGCACCCAAGCCGTTCCAGCGCCATGCGGTATGGTCGCGGATGGGGCTTGTAATATCCGGCTTCTTCCGCCGTGACGACAGTGGGAATTCGTACGCCGAGGGATGCGACGGCGACTTTGGCCAGCGCGATGGAGGAATTCGTGGCCACCGCGACGGGCATCTTTTCCGTGAGAACGCGCACTACCCGGGGAGCCTCCGGCCATGGAGCAAGCTCACCCCATTGCCGGATGAGCACGCCTGCCCGCTCCCCGGGCAGGCCGACATCACGCGCGGCTTCCTCGATGATATCTTCGTACGAGCGGTAGGGTCCCGCGTCGAACGTCAACGCCAGGTACCGTTCTCTCCACGCGAAACCGGCATCCTCGGATCGAGCCACTTTCCTCCAGAGAGACCAGGAGTCGAGAAGCCCCGTCAGTAAATCGAACACCACGGCTCGGTAGGGATGGATTGCCATGTCTGCTCTCGGCGGGAATCGGTCGTTGCCGGAAGTATTACGCATCTTCCGTTCGCTGGTCAGGACTCGTTATCCGGTTATTCATGCTGGCGGCGTGAAACCGATGACGATAGGCTGCGGAGTTCCGATTTTTCCATCGTATCAACACGGCCGACGCGTCGCCGAGTCTGCTCGTACGTTCAACGCACGTTGATGCGGAATACACGCCTTGGGCCCTCGGCCCCGCTCGCCGCGCAGAGCGTCGTCCCGGGGGCGATTCCCCGGAACCCGAGCCCGTCCGGCGTGTCGACAACGTCGACGACCTTCAGGTCGTCGCAGATGCGATGTACCACCGGGCAGAGGATCTCCCCCGTGTTGCAGACCCTTAAGATTTCGCCGACCTTAAGATCGACAGGATAGGGTCCGGGATACTGAGGCGGAGGCGCTTCCGCGGTATGTGCGCGGCCTGCGAGTGCAGTGAGTGCAAGGAACAGCACTACCCCGATTCCTGTCTTCTTCATGCAGTTGCCTCCTCCATCCTCTCATTCCGTCTGCAGGGGCACATTCCGGGTTCTAAGGAATCGTTACGCCTCGTCCTGGTCCGCTTCGCCCGGTGGTGATATTTCAAGGCGACGAGATATGAATTTCCCATGTTTCCCCTTTTCGCTTCAGGAGGGCAGGTGCGGAAATCAATTGGCCGGGCGATTTCGGGTTCAAAATGTTCTTTTGGAACGCGATCGTGTCCTCGTCCTTCCAAACAGGATCCGAAGGCCCCCATTGTTCCCCGAAATTCGCGGAGTACTCAAGCTCGGGCCCCGATGCTTCCAGTCGCCAGACCTTGATCTCGTTCGGGTTGTACCCTGCTTCCAGGTCCATGGACATCGTCACGAACCTTTTCTTGTCGGGCGAGATCACGGGGGGAGCCTTCAGCCATGTTTTTTCCCCGGATTCGTCGTTCACGAGGAGGAAAGAGCGTCCTTCATAAAGAGTGGCTTTGACATGAAAATAACCGATATCCGCGAGGTAGGACACGAAGAAGTAACGGATAGAGGATTCCTCGGCCGAACAGTCATCTTCCAGAACAACGAAGCGGTCACGAGTTTGGAGCTCAAGGCGCAGCCCGTTGCGAAGAGCCCGCCCCCCCGCGGGCGAAAGGTTAGCGATTTCCCGGAAATATGTGTTGCGTGCTTTCTCCATATCGTCGTATGGGCATTTGGATAGGTTGTTATCTCTGGAGTCCGATGCCGAAGCAAACGGGGGTATCAGGAAATGCGGAATGATGATCCAAAAGATCATGAAGGCACGAACTGTACGACTCATTGCCTCCCTTTTCATTTTCCCGTTGGCTGCGTGTCCGACCCTGCCCCCAATCGGCGGGGTCTTAAGGGTCTCCTGCAGGGCCCCCATTCGCTTCAGGTGGAGGTCAGGTGACGTTCTCACCTCTTTGGATCCCTCCTTTGGGACAGCTGTGACAGGCGCGCTGCAAGGCCCTCTATGTTGCCGGTGAGGAGCGCTTTCCATTTGCCGTTATGCCGGCGAAAGGTG
The DNA here is from genome assembly GCA_041563215.1 of Candidatus Deferrimicrobia bacterium. GTDB lineage: Bacteria > Desulfobacterota > Deferrimicrobia > J040 > J040 > WVXK01. The sequence goes on from JBFFNJ010000257.1 coordinate 3,141, forward strand.
ATCACGCTTGTCTTCGA
>JBFFNJ010000258.1:0-3148 GCA_041563215.1 Candidatus Deferrimicrobia bacterium
ATACAGCTGGTGGAACTGAACCCGCCCTACGATTCCTCATCGACGAGCTGAGAAATATCCGTGGCTTCATCAAACTCAATGCCGATCACGTAATCGGTCATCCCCTCCGGCTTGTCGTACCATATGACCTTCCCCTTGATCACGACCTCCTCTTCACCAGCGGCGTCCAAGTGGAGTTCGACGCAGTTTTTGTGGAGCATGAGGTCGCTGTACATCACGTGGATGCCGCCGGGGCGAACGGATGGGGATTCGATCCTGGCCCCCAGGGGAGAGATGTCCTTTACTTTCACCTTCTGCCGGGGAGATTGGATGGTCTCATCCTTGCCGGATACCGCAATCAGGAAAGCGGTAACCGCCGCCCTGACCCTCGTTTCCCTCCGCCTGTTTTTATACTTTTCCATTTTTCACTAGTAGGCCTTGTCGCGTGCTTCCTCGTCCAGCCTGCGCAGGCCCTCCATCAGCATCTGCATCCCGTCCATCGTGACGGTCTGCTCCTTCGTCTTGATGCCGTGTTCGATGACGAAATCACCGTTTTCCCACTTGAGGAGCTCATAAAAAGCACTCTCTCCCTGAAGGTCCCTGTAGCTGCAGTGCTTTATCCGCCCGTTTTCAAAGAAAATTTTTGCCACATCATCGCCGTTCTTCAGGGTTACCAGCGCCGTTTTGAGACCCAGGTGGAGCGTCTGGACGATATCGGTAAGGCCGAGGTTCTTCAAATCACCGACGACGCCGGGATTTACGAAGCCCGTATCCGTTTTCTTTCGCCGGCTATCGCGCCGGATGATATTCCGGGCCCTGGCGGCGAGTTCCTTCATGTTTACGGGTTTCAGCAGATAGTCTTCGGCACCCAGGTGGAGCGCCTCAACCTTCGACTCCACTTCATCCATGCCGGAGAGAAAAATAACCGGTACGTCTTCCACCCCGCTGTCCTGCTTCATCTCCCTGAGAACGTCCATGCCCGTTTTGCCGGGAATGCCCACATCGATTATCGCCAGATCATACCTGTCCTTCCTGATCATATCCAGGGCTTCCCGCCCGTTATCGGTGGCATCCACTTCAAACCCCTCATTGGCGAGCTTGAGCTTCAGCAGGGTCAGGTAATCGATCTCATCGTCGACGATCAGTACCTTGGCCCGCGACGTAACGCCCCGGTGGGAGAATTTCGTCTCCACCACCCGGGTAAAGATCTCCACCACCTCGGGGTCGAACTGGGTCCCCACGTTCCCGTGCAGCTCCTTGAGGGCCTCTTCCTTGCTCAGGGCACTCCGGTGCGGCCTGTTCGCCGTCATTGCCGCGAAGGCATCGACCACGCTCAATATCCTGGCCCCCAGGGGGATCTCCCTCCCTTTCAGCCCCGAGGGGTAGCCGTTGCCATCGTACCGCTCGTGATGGTGCATGATGATGGGCTTGATCTTCCAGGGAAAGTTGATCGTTTCAAGGATCGCTACCCCGTTTTCGCAGTGCCCCCTGATGGAGGCAAGGTCGGTCTCCGAAAGCTCCTCTTTTTCCACGAGGATCTCTTTTTTCACGCCGATCTTCCCGATGTCATGAAGGAGCGAGGCGACGATGATCTCGTCGATGATGTCTTTTTCCAGTTCCATCGCTTCCGCGACTGATTTCGCATACTCCATGGTTACGTGGGAGTTCCCGCTGAAAAAGGGGTCGTTGACCTCCAGGAGCCCGATGAGAATGTCCATGGTGTCTATCAGGCACGTTTTCAGCTCCTCGTCCGTCACGGGCAGGGAAACGGGAGTCTTTTCCTCGAGGGAATACCGGATGAGCTCGACGAGCTCCCGCTGGTCGACGATGTAGTCCGACGCGCCGAAGCGCAACACATCATCGGAGCTCGTGATCACCGAAAAATTGTTGACAACGATCACCCTCGTTTTTCGTGAAATCCGCATAATCCTCTTTTTCAGCTCCACGCCGGAATAATCTTTCAGGTAGGACTCGGCAAGGACAAGATCGACGGCAGAGTTCATCACGATCTTGATGGCCTCCCTGCCCGTGGGCGCAATGGAGGGAACATAGCCGGCACCCTCCACGATCGAGGCAAGGGTATCCCTGACCGGACCATTTCCGTTGACGATGAGAACCTTCTTTTTCAGCGGCTTATCCATTTTCCTTCTCGACACACACGCTGTCTATGAATGCACGCGCATCCCTCTCGCTTCCTATCGTGCCGGCCAGCACCTCTGCCATCAGCATCCTCAAGGTTTCTTTCGGATTTTTCCCCCCCTTTATTAAGCTGGGGAAAATAAATTTCCCGGAAAGAAACGGCACTTCTCTCCTTTCGATGAGATCTCTGTTTTCAAGGTAGCATTGTATCGTCTTTTCTATTGCATTTCTCCTGTTTCCGAAAACACCTGCCCCGTCGGCAAACAGGATGACATGGGGCAGGTATGCACCGGCATCAACCATCGCTTCCGGCTTGATGGGGGATGTGCCGCGCGGCGGGAAGAGCCCCCCATCCATCACCCCCGTTACCCGGGACAGCACCTCTCTCTCCCTCCTTGAGAGACGAAAAAGGTCAAAGAGCAGCAGGGGGAGGGTTCTCTCCTGCTCCCCGGAGAAAAGGGAGAGGAGAATCAGAACGTCTATGCCCCGCCTGCCCCCGGACAGCTCCCTGAAGTAGATCTCCCGCACTCCTTCATACGTCTTTTGCATCACAACGCGAAGGAGACGAAGAACCCTTCGTGTCGCGGGTTCCCCCGCAACTGCGATACCCGCAAACGCAGATATCAGTCCGATTAATTCTCTCTTTTTCAATACCTTTTCGAAATAATCCCCCCGAAAGGTGGCAAAGATCTCATCCCGGGCCCTTTCCCCCTTCACATTCCGGACACAGGAAGCATGCCGCTCCGCCATCTTCCTGGTGTCGTCATCGACGGAAAAACCGAAGGACGAGGCAAACCGGTACACCCTGAAAAACCGCACGGGGTCACTTTTGAGGTTTTCCTCGGAAACAGCCCTTACGACCTTTCTCTGCAAATCCTGCGTCCCCTGCAACGGGTCGATGACTTCCCTCGCATCGAACCCTCTCTGGCAATACCGGCCGAACGGGTAGGCCATGGCGTTTATGGTGATATCCCTCTCGAAGAGGTCACGGTGGATCTCCCCCCCCCGCATGGCGCTGAAGTCAAAGTCC
>JBFFNJ010000259.1:0-3132 GCA_041563215.1 Candidatus Deferrimicrobia bacterium
CTGGGGTGCCACGAGGAGATGGCGGGCGTGCTCAAGGTGCCGCGAACCCTTACCAGGACCCAATTCAGGAATGGCAACCTGAACCTCCACTACCGCCACGTGAACAAGGAGAAGGGAAGGTCCTGCAAGGTCTGCCACCATCACCACGGGACGAAGGAACAAAAGCTCATCAGGAGAACCTTTTATTTCGGGACGATGGACCTGGTCGTCGATTTTGAAAAGACCGGGACGGGAGGCAGCTGTGCCCCCTCCTGTCACGTCCGGGCCCGGTACGACCGCTACGATCCCGCAGAAAACCCCATGAATACAACCCCCCGGGAGGGCGAGGATGCCACCCCCGAAGAACTGGAAAGAAGCAGGCAGCTCGACAACCTGGGCAGGCGGGAGGCGGGACAGGGCGCAGGTGACAGCCCTGGCAGGTGAGGTACGCAGGTGGCGCGATCAACCCGGGTGAGCGCCCCTCAGGGCTCTATCTTTATGATTCCCTTCCGGATTGCGAATTTTACGAACTCGGCCCTGCTGTGAAGGTCGAGCTTTTCCGCGATGTTCGACTGGTGGGCGACGACGGTCTTCACGCTGATGTTGAGGATGCTGGCGATCTCCTTGTGGCTGTGCCCCTCGGCGATTATCTTGAGCACCTGCTTTTCCCTGTCCGTCAGCGTATCGTAGGGATCCTCCGCGAGCTGCTCCTTCTTGCTCAGGTAATCGTTTATCACCGATGAGGCGATGGAGGAGTAGAGGTAGAACTCTCCCCGTGAAACCGCCCGTATCGCCGATACCAGGTCGGTCCCCACGGCGTGCTTCAGTATGTAGCCCGACACCCCCGCCTTTATGAGCCTGCTCACATACTCCCTGTCGTCATACTGGCTCAGAACGAGTATCTTGATGGTGGGGTTGACCTTTCTGATTTCGAGGGTGGCTTCGAGCCCCCCCAGGCCGGGCATGGCGATGTCCATCAGTATGATGTCAGGTTTCAGCTCGCCTGCCTTATCGATCGTTTCTTTCCCATTCGATGCCTCGCCCAGGACGGTCATGTCGTCGTGCATGTTCAGGATCGCCATGATCCCCTCTCTCACCAGGGCATGGTCGTCTGCGATGAGTATGCCGATCTTCTCCATGTCGGTTCTTCTCCGGGATGGGCCCACCGGGGTAGACCTTTTTCCGCCGGCTCGATCCCTGCTTTTCGTGAAGGAGGAACGTCCTTAAATCGGCACGCGAAGGTGAATTTTCGTTCCCCCTCCGGGTTTCGAGTAAATATTCAGCTGTCCGTCAACCAGGGCTATCCTCTCCTGCATGCCGAGCAGGCCAAGCCCGGTGTTTTTGTCCCTCCGTATCGAACTGAGCACCTCCTTTATGTCAAAGCCCCTGCCATCGTCTTCAATATATATCTGAACGAAGGATTTGCCAAACGTGATCGTAACGACCACATTGCTCGCGTCGGCGTGCTTGGTCACGTTGATGATCGCCTCCTGCACGATGCGGAAGAGGACGAGCTCTATCTTTTCATACTCCAGAACCCGCTCCCGGCCCTCTTCTTTTCCCCTACTGGCACCCTTTGTTTTCAGCTTGAAGCTGATCCCCTTCTCTCCGAGGTGCTTTTCCAGGACCCACCGGACTGCCGACTCGAGGCCGAGGTCGTCGAGCACGGGCGGCCGGAGGTCTTTTATCATGCTGTGGATTCCCTTGAGCATCGCCAGGCACTGCTCCCGTACGTGGATGAGCTGCTTCATGACGGGACTGCTGTCGCGGGACATGATGATGATCGAGTCCAGGGCAATGAGAAATGCATTCAGTGCCTGGCTCGTGTCGTCGTGCAGCTCCCGGGCTATCCTCTTGCGCTCCTCTTCCTCGGCGTGGATTATTTCCCGCAGCAGGATGGACAGCTTTTCCCTGCTCTGCTCGAGCTCCCTCGTCCTCTCGGCGACACGCTCTTCGAGCTCGATGTTGTACTTCTGTATGCTGTCCAGGGAATCGGCGAGCTTTTCCCGCATTTCGTCGAAGCTCTCACCCAGGATGCCGATCTCGTCGTCGCTTTTCACCACGATCGGCTCCTCGAGGTTTCCCCTTCCGATCCTCTCCGTTGCCTCGATGAGGGATTGAATCGGCCTGACGATGCTCCGGGAAAGCCCTATTGCAAGCAGCGATGCGGTGACGATAGAGATCAAAAAGAGCGCGAAGAAGCCCGTTCGCAGGCTCGTGGAGGGAGAGTAGACCGCCTCCTCGGCCTCTCTCACCGATATGCCCCACGGCGCCACGGACAGGGGGGCGAAGGCCAGCATATCCCTCTTTTTGATTAGGGAGGGGTTTCCCTGTCCCTTGCATCGGTGGCAGGCCTGCACGCCCGTTTTCTTTTCCTTGATGAGATCGCACAAAAGGCTGTACTGTTTGTTGCAGGTCAGAATGCGGCGGGGGTCGTTGGACGCGATGATCACGCCGTGGCTGTCTATCATCTCGATGTAGGTCTCTTCGCCCACGGGGATCGACCTGATTATCTGGGCCAGGAGGTAATTCGTGGGGTTGATTTCGCCGCCGGCGACCCCCACGACTTTTCCGTCTTTGTTCTTCAGGGGCACGAGGGCAAATATGACGGTCTTGTTCTTTTGCGCTATCGTGTAGACATCCGACACGACCGGTTTGCCCTCCGATATGGTCCTGCCCACGTAGGGGATGCTCAGGAGGTTGACCTGCTCATCCTCCTGGTGGGGGTAGGCGAGGACGACGGTTCCGTATGAATCCATCAGAAATATCCTGTCGGTGAAGATGGAGTATTCGTACGCCGCCTGCAGCGCTTTTTTCTCCGGCTCCCAGTTGTCGTCCTGAAAATCTATCCTGCCGGAAAGGGAAATGTCGTAGAGCCTCTTTAAGTTGCTTTCCAGTTCGTGGTCCAGATACCTGCTGATGATGTTTGCCAGGGTTATGCGGTTTTTCAGGGACCGCTGGATGCTCGCGTTCACGCTCAGGTAGCTTATTATTCCCAGGCTCGCGATGATGATGAATATTTCCAGTATGACGAGGGATATTATCCTGTTTCGCATGCTACCGGCCTGCTTTCTCCCTGCACAGTTCTCCCGGGCCGGGAGGGGCGGCTTGACCTGCAACGAACTTCTCAGCGCAGGGGCCGGCTCAGGGCAC
>JBFFNJ010000260.1:0-3090 GCA_041563215.1 Candidatus Deferrimicrobia bacterium
GAACGATCGCATCGGGGCGGTCCTGCTGCAGGCGCAGGTCGGAAATCAGCGCCCCGGAAATATCCAGGGAGCCCAGGAAGATGTTCAGGGCCTGGGCCCACCGGGAGCGCTCCAGATACTTGCCCAGGAACGGGAGCGAGCCCAGCACGCGCGGTGTCGGGCGTCGTACCCAGCTGTCCACAGGCGGGGACAGCGTAACGGCAACCACCGGCAGATCCGGCGCCAGGATGCGCGCCAGGGCCACCGGCACCGGGTCGAGGACGCTGCCGTCGACCAGGGAGCGGCCGTTCCGTTTCATGACGGGGAAGATTCCCGGAACGGCGACCGTGGCTAACACCGCCTCCAGGACCGGCCCCTTCCGCAGGGCCAGTAGTTCGGCCGTTTCCATGTCCACGGCAGTGACGGCGAACGGGATGGAAAGCTCCTCGAATGTCCTGTCGCCCAACACCTCGGTCAGCGCGTCGGAGACTCCCGTAAGCCCCTTCATCGCCGGTCCTTCGCCTCGGGTTCGTTCAAAGGGGGGATGCAGGGCGAGGGGGGCCATTTGTGTCTCGATCTCGTCGGGGGAGTACCCTGCCGCGAATAAACAGCCGATCAGCCCGCCCATGCTGGTGCCCGCCACCGCTCGTATGCGAATGCCCTCCTTCCCGAGGGCTCTCAGGACGCCGATGTGCGCGAATCCTTTGGAACCCCCTCCGCTTAACGCCAGCGTGATCTCCATGGACGCCTCCCGGATGTTCGATGGTCCCTTCGCCTAATGGAATGCCTACCGGTCAGCAGCATCGACCACGACGCGGTCGCAAAAAGTATCGCCGCTTCCGGACATGGATGGCCTGGTGCCGCGCGCATGGACAAAAGAACATGCGGCGAAACATCCGGTCATGGCGGGAGCGGCACCCACCCCTTCTCCGGCAGTATACGCATCGTCCCCCGGGATGGAAACCGAACCCGCACGCACTTCGCACATCGAGACGGGCAGGCCTCGACGGAAAACATCGTCGGGAATCCACGAACCGCGGGGATAAAAACTTCGAATATGTCCCCAAACCGTCACTTCCGGTGTTTTATGTTGAAGTCGAGCAGAGGGTCGTATTGAAACCTATCTCGCAGGCATGTTTATGGTTGGTACACCTGACCAACGTAGAGAGTAAATGGGAAATATATATGCGGTTCCCTGTCCCGTAATCTCGGCATTGATCCCATAATCCGATCTTTTCGTCACTATCCCGCCCATGCGCCAACGTATGGTCACAATGCCAAAACATACGAGATCCAGAGAAAGGGATATCAGCATCCGGCAGATACCAACAGTACTTATTGTTCAGCAAAATCAATATATTAACCAAACCGAGATAGGCACCGCACCGCTTGGCCTGGTCTTTGTAATGACAGGGGACAACCGGAAAAAGTGAAATCGACGTCCCCGCAAGACGGATCTTTCACGAATTGCAGGGGGACGGGCAATGATCAGCGAGGACGTATTGAGAGGAAGGTCCCTGGAAACGAAACGTTGATCGAGTTACAAGAGCCCAGGCAGGAACCGTGGGTTCCAAGGAGGACGCGGTAAATACACAATCTATTTGTGAATCTATTGTTGGCGGGATTGACCAACCAGGAAAGGCAATCCCAAGAGGATTGCGGTGATAGATCGATCTGCATGCGGCTCATATGGCAGGTCGCTCAAGGAGGAGAAAAAGAGATGAAAACGACCCTTTCCATAATAGGGATTGTGGTTCTTGGTTTCTTCCTCATCACGGCAGCGGGGAGTTCCCAGGCCGGGGGATGGATGCACAAATCGAGCGGCTACGAGAAACCTGCGAAGCAGGAGATGGAGACCGTATACGCCCCTGAATTCGAAGAAGGTGAACACGGTGGGGTAATTGAGACCGGTGCCCTGCCGAATCCGCCCCGGTTGCTGGAAATCGATGAGGTTCCGGACTGGTTCGACGAACCGACGACGGAGTAATGGATTCGAGATACCAAGGTCTGATCGTCAGATATGGGGCCGTAACGTAAGTCGATTTGAGAAGGAGCCGGCCGGGGAGGGCGGATACACTTCCCCGGACCGGCCCTTTTCTTTTATTCCCCCGATAGTCCTAATTAGTATCTCCGTTTATCCCCGCCCTTTTCCTTTGCGCGTCCTGTAGGCCATCCCGGGGTCGAAAACGGGTAATATCCACCCGACCCGGTACCTTTTCCGACCCCCTTCCGCTGTGGAGCGTTCATCGTGCAGTGCCTCTTCACCGCGCTCCATTTCAGGACGGCGAAAGCATGGATAATATGCCCCAGCTGTCAGGATCCTCGCAGAGGTTGGATAAACCGAAACGGAGCGGACAACGAAGGAATCTCATTCGAAAGAGGGGGATTGGCTCGGCTTGGGGAACAAGTTCTTATCCATTGCCCTACAAAGGGGGAAACAAAATGCCGGGGATGAGGAACACCTTTCGCTTAGCAAGGCTGCCCCGGCTCAATGTCTGTCCGTCAGGCGACAGTCATGCAACCACGCGATCGATCTTGGAATAGTCCAATACAATGGAACGATTCCAGGTAAAGGAGGTAAGAAATGGAATCCAAACCGGAAATCTCGGCGGAATTTTCCTTTAAGTCAAGATACATAGAGGTCCACGGCTCGAAGATCCACTATGTAGAGGAAGGTTCCGGGGACCCGATCCTGTTTCTTCATGGCAATCCCACTTCTTCCTATCTGTGGCGCAATATTATTCCCCATCTGACATCCCTGGGCGGTGCATCGCCCCGGATCTTATCGGGATGGGGAAGTCGGACAAGCCGGACATCGAGTATCGTTTCTTCGACCACGCAAAATATGTCGAAGGCTTCATTGAAAAAATGGGGTTGAAGAATCTCACCCTGGTCATTCACGACTGGGGTTCCGCCCTCGGTTTCCACTACGCCATGCGTCACGAGAGCAACGTGAAGGGGATTGCTTTCCTGGAAGCGATTATCGCGCCGGTGCCGGATTAGGAGATGTTTATAGCGGACTTCAAGGAGGTGTTCCAGGCTTTCCGGACGCCAGAGGTCGGCTGGGAGATGATCGTTACCAAGAACATGTTCGTCGAGGAGATATTGCCC
>JBFFNJ010000261.1:0-3073 GCA_041563215.1 Candidatus Deferrimicrobia bacterium
AATCAAACAAACGATGACAATTTTATTTCATCAAAACTTTGGGTGTATGACGATCCTTTCGTGTTTGGCAAGTTGATAGGGCACATCACAGACCCGATAAGGCAGCTGTCTCACCCGCTTGTGCTTGCCGGGGACAAGGTCACCAAGACCCTGTACGAAAAAGCGCTCGACCATATTCAGGCGGAATCGATCAAGCGGATAAAGGATGCTCTCGAGAGGAACGAAAATACGGAGACGTGATCTTTTGCTTCCTTCATTCACCGCTTAATATAATTTAAATTTAAGCACTTAAGACAACATGATTGAAGTATTCAATTAATGAGTGATCCTGCATCTGGGAGTTGTGTAACATGCGAAATACTAAGAACGCGAGTGTGATCTCTGACTGTATGATCGATTAGTTCTCACCTCCCGGCTTTCAACTCGAACAAACAATGAAGTTTCCGGTTTCTCGTTTCGAGTTGGGTTTTCATTCCGATTTCCGCATTCCGCATTACCATTTTTTCCCTGGAACCCTTGACCCCAATGAAAAAAGGAGTTAGCCAATGATAGCTAACCCCTTGAATTTTCTGGTGGAGCTGAAGGGGATCGAACCCTCGACCTCATGACTGCCAGTCATGCGCTCTCCCAGCTGAGCTACAGCCCCACTACGAGATTAATATTATACACATATATCAGCTCTCTGCATATGTCAACCGACAAGGCAATCCGCAACCAGCTATGGATTAACGTCCGGCAACAGTCTCATCGGGGAATGGTTACCTCGATATGATGAACACCGCGTTCTCCGCGAAAAGGTTCGGGGCGGCCCCGCGAAATATCCGCCCCCCCCTCTCCGTTGAGAGGTAGATGCGCTTTTCGATCTTTATGCCGTTCTCCCGGCAGATAGCCTCAAAATCCTTTATCGTGCAGAGGTGGATGTTTGGCGTGTTGTACCACTCGTAGGGGAGAAACCGGGCCTTCGGCATCCTCCCTTTGAACAGAAGGTAGGCCCGTACCTTCCAGTAGCCGAAATTGGGAAATCCGACGATGCCCTTCTTCCCCACGCGGAGCATCTCGAAAAGAACGAGGTCCGGCTTCTTGACCACCTGAAGCGTCTGGTTCAGGATCACGATGTCGAAGGTTTTGTCCGGGTAATCGGGCAATCCCTCATCGATATCCCCCTGAAGTACGGTGAGCCCCCGCCTGATACACTGCTTTACGCCGACCTCGGAGATCTCGATCCCCCGCCCTCTCACGCTCCTTTCCTTTTCCAGTTTCTCAAGAAGTGAGCCGTCGCCGCAGCCCAGGTCGAGCACATCTGTCCCCTCCGGCACGAGCCTCACGATGACGCTGTAATCTATGCGGACGGTATCTTCCACGATCAGTTAAGTATGCCGAGCTTTTTCGCGTTGTTATCGAGGTAATTCTTTATCACCACGGATATCTCCCCCTCGTCGAGCAGGAAGGCATCGTGACCGTAATCTGAATCGATCTCGCAATAGGTGACGTCCACCCCGTTCAGCATGAGCGCCCTCACGATCTCCTTCGACTGGTATGAGGGATAGAGCCAGTCGGCGCTGAAAGAAATGACGAGATGGCTTGCCTTTACCTTCTCGAAGGTTTTTGCGAGGGACCCCGTTTCAACGGTAAGGTCGAAATAATCGATCGCCTTGGTGATGTAGAGGTAGGAGTTCGGGTCAAACCGGTCGACGAAGGTATCCCCCTTGTAGCGGAGATAGCTCTGTACCTCGAATTCGACGTCGAACTCGAACGACAGCTTTTCCTTATTCCTCAATTTCCTACCGAATTTCTCCTGCATCGATTTGTCGGAGAGATAGGTTATGTGGCCCACCATCCGTGCCAGCGCGAGCCCATTTCTCGGAATCTCCCCGCCGTAGTAGTCACCGCCGTTGAAATTCGGATCCGACATGACGGCCCGCCGCCCCACTTCGCTGAAACCCATGCCCTGCGGGGAAGATCTGGCAGAGGTGGCGATCGGGATCGCTATTTCGATCCTGTCGGGAAAGGAAACGGCAAACCTGAGAACCTGCATCCCTCCCATGGAGCCGCCCGCGGCGGCGAAGACCTTCTCGATCCCGAGATGGTCGAGGAGGTGCATCTGTGCGGTCACCATGTCCCGTACGGTGATGATGGGGAACAACAGCCCGTAGGGCTTTCCCGTTTCCGGGTTTATCGATGAGGGACCCGTGCTTCCCTGGCAGCCGCCGATGACATTCGCGCAGACGACGAAGTACTTTTCCGTGTCAAAGGCCTTCCCCGGGCCGACGAGGTTGTCCCACCATCCCGTTTTCTTATCATCCTCGGAATATCTACCCGCGGCGTGGGAGTCTCCCGAGAGAGCATGAAACAACAGGATCGTATTGGTCCTCTCCTCATTCAGCTTCCCGTAGGTCTCGTATGCGAGCGTGATCGGCCCCAGTTTTTTCCCCGACTCGAGAACGAACTCGTTTGGAGGATATGCAAAGGTGAAGAATTTCTTCTCAACGATCCCGACGCTGCCCTTTTTTACTCTCATTCAGGGCCCCTCCACAGGCCAAGTATCTCTCAATGAGTATGCTTCTTGCTGCCCCAATCCAAAGGGACATCCGACAATTGGATGAAATCGGGTCAGGAAAGGTCTCATCCCTCTGCTGCCCGGCAGACATCCTCCGTCCCTGTCTTCACTATCAAGTCAGGTTGCATGTCCCGCGGACACTGAATATGTCCTGTTTCATCCCCATTCTGCACAACACATGGTGTAAAGGTTAATAGGAAATCGTATTACACTCTCTTACTTTATGTCAATAATAGGGATTTCAGGCAGATAGCCTCAAACGGTATCGAGACCCCTCAATGTTTATCATGAATAAGAACTCGCGGTACTATCGAAAGGTCTCCCGGGAATCACTTCCTAAAGGTATGAATCGAGGCCGCTTGTCTTCACGAGTTCGGCGAGCTTTCTCACGATTTTCGCCGTCGCTCCCCAGATCGTCTTCTCCCCGTAATCGATAAAGTAGACCGGGTAGGATCTGCCTTTGAACACCGTCTCCGTCGTCCTGTACCGCCCAAAGTCGAGAAACTCCTCGAAGGG
>JBFFNJ010000262.1:0-3071 GCA_041563215.1 Candidatus Deferrimicrobia bacterium
ACAGAGAAGATAACGGTTTCCTTGAGGGAAATATCCGATATCAAGCCCGTTTTGAAAAGGATTATCAGGGACAATAACACCGCAGCCTTCGATGCGCGGGCAGACCTCTTTCCGATAAAGGTTAAAACCTTCAGTGAAGGGGACAGAATCGTGCCCTTCGGGATGAAAAAGGGCAGAAAACTGAAAAAGGTTTTTATCGAGAGAAAAATCCCCCGTGAGACGCGCAGGAAGCTTCCCGTGATCTTAATAAAAGACGAAATCGCATGGGTTCCCGGAGTGATAAGGAGCGCATTGCTCCCCCTTGGGGGTAATACAAAAAAAATTATTGTGTTAGAATATAAACGTAACTAACATATCTTCTTTGATTGGCCCAATTTGTTTCAACCTCTTCTTTCTTGGAGGCCATTTTTGAACCAGTTCTACAAAAACCTCGTCCTGTGGATTCTCATATCGCTCCTGATGGTTTTCCTCTTCAACCATTTCAAGACGCAGAAGGTCCAGGTCGATGAGATCAGCTTTACCGAATTTACCGAGGCTGTCGAGAGCAACCGTGTCCTCGAGGTAGTGATAAAGGGGCAGGAAATAACGGGAAAGTATGTTGAGGGATTCAAGGGTGACTCGCCCAATTTCAAAACTTACGCCCCCGACGATCCCGAGCTCATAAAGACGCTGAGGTCCCACAGCGTCAAGATCGTTGCCAAACCCGTGGAAGACAGCCCCTGGTACCTCACCCTCATCATTTCCTGGCTCCCCATGATCCTGCTTATCGGGGTGTGGATATTCTTCATGCGACAGATGCAGTCAGGGGGCGGCAAGGCGATGACCTTCGGCAAGTCAAAGGCAAGGCTTTTGACGGAAACCCACAACAAGGTGACCTTCACGGATGTGGCGGGAATAGAAGAGGCAAAGGATGAGCTCGAGGAAATCATCGAGTTTTTGAAGGACCCGAAAAAATTCACAAAACTAGGCGGGAGGATCCCGAAGGGATGCCTGCTCGTGGGGCCTCCCGGAACGGGGAAAACGCTTCTTGCCAGAGCCATTGCAGGGGAAGCGGGTGTCCCCTTCTTTACCATCAGCGGATCCGATTTCGTGGAGATGTTCGTCGGGGTGGGTGCTGCACGGGTGCGCGACCTCTTTATCCAGGGGAAGAAACAGGCGCCGTGCATCATTTTCATCGACGAGATAGACGCCGTGGGAAGGCACCGGGGCGCCGGTCTCGGCGGCGGGCACGACGAGCGGGAGCAGACGCTGAACCAGCTGCTCGTAGAAATGGACGGGTTCGAGTCAAACGAGGGCCTCATAATTATCGCGGCGACCAACAGGCCCGATGTGCTCGACCCGGCGCTGCTTCGCCCGGGAAGGTTTGACCGGCAGGTGGTGGTGCCGAAACCCGACGTAAAGGGCAGGGAACAGATTCTGAAGGTCCACTCCAGGAGACTTCCCCTTGCAGCGGATGTGGACCTGGAGATCCTGGCCAAGTCCACGCCCGGTTTTACCGGCGCAGATCTCGCCAACATGTGCAACGAGGCGGCGCTCATGGCGGCGCGTCTGGGCAAGGAAAAGGTCGACATGGAGTCCTTTGAGTTCTCAAAGGACAAGGTGCTGATGGGAACCGAACGCCGATCCCTGATAATAAGCGATGAGGAGAAAAAGTCCACCGCCTATCATGAGGCGGGCCTCGCCGTCGTGGCCACGCTCATCCCCGGCGCCGACCCTATTCACAAGGTAAGCATAATCCCGCGGGGACTGGCACTCGGCGTCACCCAGCAGCTCCCCATAGATGAGCGGCACACATACTCGAGGAAATACCTGCTAAACAATATAACTATTCTCATGGGGGGAAGGGCTGCGGAAGAGATCGTCCTCGGTATCATTACGACGGGTGCGGGAAACGATATCGAGAGGGCAACGAGCATCGCAAGGAAAATGGTCTGTGAATGGGGAATGAGCGACAAGCTGGGTCCCGTTACATTCGGAAAAAAAGACGAAGCCATATTTCTCGGGAAGGAGTTTGGGAGGCAGCAGGATTACAGCGAGTCAACGGCGCAGGAGATAGACGACGAGGTAACGAACATCGTGAACGGGTGCTACGAAAGTGCGAAGGGGATGTTAACGAAGAACGTCGAAGTCCTGCACCGGGTCGTTCAAAAGCTCCTCGAAGATGAGGTAATCGACGGGTTCCTGATCAAACAGATAATCGAGGAGCACAATCCCCCGGATGCCCCCAGCCCGGCTACGGGAGTTGCCTGAGAGTGCCGCGGTATATCAAGTACCTTTCTAGAAACGAGCTCAGGGAAAAAATCAGCCACCTCGGTTTCACGGGTGCTCATGCGGAAAATTTTGTAGAGCATGCGGGGGAAATCGTTGTCGTCGATTCCCTTCCCCTGCCCGGCGACGATGGAAAAATTCTTCACCTTCTCAGCCGGGAGAACGTCCACTTCTTATCAAGCAGCGAAAAGATTCTCCTTAGCTTTGATGGACAAGATAAGGTAGATTCCATAAGGAAAAATTGTGTCGGCAGCCCGGAGGTTCGGTTCATCGAATCTGTCTGGCGGGCTGTCGAACACATCAACAGCAGGCACAAGCACGTCATCGCAAGGGGGAAGAGGGTCGAGATCGACGGCAGGCCGCCGCTTCTGATGGGGATCGTGAACGTGACACCCGACTCTTTTTCCGACGGTGGAGAGTTCTTTCAACGAGAAAGAGCAATTGAACGCGGAATCGAGTTGATATCCGACGGGGCCGACATCGTGGACATCGGCGGCGAGTCCACCCGGCCGGGAGCAGAACCCGTCGGGGAAGGGGAGGAGATCGCAAGGATAATACCCGTCATTGAAGGTCTTGCCGGGAGAACGGAGGGCCTCTTATCGGTGGACACCTATAAATCGGCGGTAGCCCGCGAAGCATTGAAGGCGGGCGCTCACTTGATCAACGATGTCTCAGGTCTCGTCTTTTCAGGGGACATGGCGGACGTAGCTTCGCAATTCAAAGCCGCGGTTATCATCATGCACATGAAGGGCACCCCTGCAAATATGCAGGTAAACCCTAGCTATGAGTCAACTCCGGACGAG
>JBFFNJ010000263.1:0-3053 GCA_041563215.1 Candidatus Deferrimicrobia bacterium
TCCCAAAGGAGCTGAACGCGCAATTCCAGGCACGCCTCATTCAAGCGTTCAAGTCGAAGGAACTGACGCTTCTTCCGGCAGGCAAGAGTCTTGATTATTACACCAACTTCAACGCCAGCGGCCGATCGGAGGTCCAAGCAGCGAAAGGCAAGTTCATTCTCATTAGCATAAAGGGCCAGTTGTGTTTTACTGATGGAAGCGAGGTCTGGGACAAACAACCAAGTCGCGACCTCGCAATCAAAAAACCAGTTACATGGAAAACCATTCCCGAAAACACGATAGTCATAGAGCGATAGTGGTTGGGCAAGCTAACAATGCGTTGCACCGGACACGAGCCTTCGGCTCGCGCTGGTGAACTTTATCCATTAGGCAGATGAAATAGGAGCGTCGATATGATATCAGAGCAATCCAAGGCGTGTTGCTTTCGTGGGTGCTTCGAAGAGACGGCGATGCCGGATCTGCGAATAGAAGTATATTCGACCGAGGAAGGATCGTCTACATTCTGGGGCCATGAGCAATGCTTCACCTCAAGGCGTGATCCTGCAGTGTTCCCAGATAAGCCAGAAGATCAGGGAAACATCCCATCGAAAGCTAAATGTGTCTTTTGCGGAACGAAATTGCCATTTACCGGAAAGCACGCATATTGTTTCGATATAGATGAACATTCTCCTCCAAATAGATATTGGGCTCACAATCAATGTATGAAAGCGACTATTAAAATAGACCTGAAAGAGGAACTACCATTTTGAAAAGGGCCACTGCCTGACAAGTCGCTGTAGCTGACGTGGCACGCTTGCATGTGCGCCCTTGCGAGTAAAGGGAAAGGTGAAAAGAATAAACGGGAAGCGTACGTGCGCGCAAACGCGCCACGCAGCGAAGCTCTGGCGTTAGCAACTGAAAACGGAATCAATGATTGAGTTAGCGACGGTCACGGTTCCCAGGATAAAACCAAGAGTAGTAAGGAGTGGAGGCGGAACTGACCGTTGGTGGTGAACTGCCCAACCTGCCTGGTTTACTCTGATACCGGTATGTCCCCCGACGGTTGCGGATCTGAGGCGGAAATGCATGGGTATCCGGCCAAAGCACTCTCATGCTTTATGATTGTGGATGGTTCACAACAAGTAACGAGAGAAAGGGCGATAAAAATCCTTTGCCGGCGGTGGGCCTCGGGGGAGTCAAATGGACACGTCGGCCCTCGACTGACGGTCGGTACGGTCTCCATTGGTATTGCGAGGGGTTGGCAAACAGAATCACACCGCCATCCTGAAGTTTTAAACTTCGCCGAGGTGGTATACCGGGGCGATGGTCATCTACAATGTTGCGCGGCTTTCTCCGACGATTGTCCGGCTCTCGTACCCTTTGATTGGTCATAAGTGGCGATTACGATCGATAGGAAGTTATCAAAAAGGACGGGCTCGAACTCCGTTCCTCTCCCCCTCTGCATGATCGTCATGGCATTCTTCACGCTGAGTGCCTTTCGATAGGGACGGTTCGTTCGCAGTGCATCATAGACATCCGCGATCTGCGTCATATAGGAAGCGATGTTCAGTTTTCCTTTGTAATTTGCGTTCGGATATCCGCTTCGGTCGAACTTTATATGGTGTTCGAAACTGACGATTACGGGAAGGATGGATCCGCACTCGATTTTCCTGATGTGATTGGCACCGAGAACCGGGTGCTCCGCAATCCGGGCGAACTCCTCTGCCGAGATTCTGCCCGGCTTTCGCAGGATATCCTGGGGGACCGTCTCCTTACCGATGTCGTGGAACAACGCGGCAAGGCCGATTTCCCGGACGGACTTCTCCGGCAGGCCGATCCGCAGGGCCTGGGACATGACCAGGGCGCACACGTTCAGGGAATGCGTAACGGTGTAGTCGTCGTGGGATTGCATGCGAAGAAGACGATGGATGAGGAAATCTCCTTGGTGCAGGCTGGACAGAACGTTTGCCACGATATCCTTTCCGTCTTGCGTGGTTCGCTTGCCGGTCCCGTCGAGAATGGATTGCATCAAATCCTGGAGGACCCGGGTTGCGCCCCGAAGCACGTGGGAACGGGGCAGGGACATAACCAGCTCTTTCGAGCTTTCCGAAGGTCCGTCGAAGGTGTGGATCGTCCCGTAGGATATGCACTCCCATTTGCGCTTGTGCGGATTTTCCTTTCCCGAGGCGAGGACCTGGATAAATTGTTTCAATTCCCCGAAGGTGATCCCTTCCTGGAAAGAGATTTTTTCTATTTCCTGGTCCAGCAGTTTCTTATGAAGCTTGCGGGGAAACATCCTGTTCATATCAAGGAAGGGCGTTTCGTCGATCACGAAATGGTCCCCGATGATCCCGATGTGCAGGGTCCCCAAAATCGTGGTGAGTCGAAGAACCTTGCTGTAGAGACGGTCCATATGAAGGTGGAATTGGCGGTGATGCTCGGGATATACCTGGGCCGCCTGAACGGCTTGCGCGAGATGGAGGATCACCAGGTGAAGGTATTCCCGTTCGATCATCGGAGAACCTCTTTCGAGGTTATGAGTTTCCGGCAGAAATCCCGTACCGCCGGTTTGCGGGAGGACATGGCGCGGTGCAGGTACGACTCCGCCTCTGTTCCCCCGATGCGGTACAGGGTCAGGGCGGCTGCGATGCGGACGGATACCACGTCGCCCGGTTCGAAAATCCCCTCATTGGAGAGAAGCATACCCAGGGCCGGCACGGCCTCCGGGGAACGGAGTTTCCCAAGGGCGGAAACGGCCTCCCGGCGAACCCTGTAGTCGGAGTGCCCCGCAACTCCGAGAATCACGGGAACTGTGCTGCGGTCTCCGATTTCCCCCAGGACCGTGCACAGGTTGCGGACGAAGTACCATTTGGGATGGTTCATGCGCTCCTGGATCGCGGGAACGGCGGGAGGTCCCATGTTGATCGCCATCCTGATAAGGGATCTGCGCCGTGACCGATTCTCCTCGCTCAACAAATGCTCGAGAAGCGTATCGATTGCTTCCGCGGCCATGCAACTGAGGAGAAGATGGATCTCCTCTCGCCGATCTGGATGTAACGATTTGTCCTGGGCCA
>JBFFNJ010000264.1:0-3043 GCA_041563215.1 Candidatus Deferrimicrobia bacterium
CAGTATGCTCCCAGGGCCATGAACCCGGGGTGGGAACAAGAGAACTCGCCCATGTAGCCGTTGATCACGTTCAAGCTCAAGGTGATTATGATGGCGATCAGGGTGAGCCGGAGCACGAGGACGCGGTAGTCGCTTAATCCCGCCCACAAATGCAGGATTGCGTATAGCAGGGCAAGATATATCCCCACCGTGATCACTTTTGGCAGCCGGATCAGGGCCGCTGCGAGCCGGTTCGTAAGGGGGATGGTCGACCACGTGATGACGACTGCCGGGAGGATGTAGATCAACAGCACGTACAGGATCGCGCCGGGGATCAGGACGGGTTTTTTCAGCATGACGACGAAACCGAACAAAACCGGTATTTTGGGCAATCCCAGGGTAAGGGCGAGAGAAGTACCAACGTTCAACTCCAGGGCCACGGCGGTCAAAGCACCCAAAAACCAGCCGATTAATGGAATTTGGGAGAAGGAAGCCCGAATATTCCGAAGCATCAGAGCCTCAACCGCGCGCTGTACGGCTCACCGAAAAAGCCGTGAGGCCGAAACGTAAGGATCAGCAGGATGATGGAGTAGGCGATCAGGTCGCGCAGCGTCGAGGGGAAGATCGTTGCCACGAAGATCTCGGTGAACCCCAGCAGAAAACCGGCAAGAGTTGCTCCCAGGATGGAACCTCGTCCCCCCAGGATGGCCGCCACGAACGCCTTCCATCCGATCAGTATGCCCATATAGGGGTCCAATACGGGGTAGGCAACGCCGAAGAGGATCCCCGCCACGGCGGCCAGGGCGGAACCGATCGCGAATGTCAGAGCGGCCATGGTGTTGAGCGGCACCCCCATAAGTGGCACGACGGCAAAGTCGAAAGCCATCGCCCGCATGGCCATCCCCCACTTCGTCCTCCGGACAAACTGGTGCAGGGCAAGGGTAAGGAGCAACGAAACGAGAACGATCATGATTTTCTTGTTGGTTACGAAAACGCCGCCCACGTTGTAGGTGACCGTCTCGATCAGGGAAGGAAAGCTGACCCGCCGGGCTCCCAGCAGAGCCAGGTTGCCGGTTTCCAATATGATTCCTATCATCAGGCCCGTGATGGCGGCCGAGGCGCGAGGCGCGTTTCGCAAAGGCCGGTACCCTACCCGCTCCACGATGATTCCCACAAAGGATGTCAGGAACATGGAGATGAGGATGGTCACCACCAGGATCATCCAGTTGGGCATCGCGAGGATCCCCGAGGAAGCAAGCCCGATCAGGGCGACGGAAACGCCGAAGCCGATGTACGACCCGACCATGAAGATATCGCCGTGCGCGAAGTTAAAGAGCATCAGGATGCTGTACACCATGGAGTATCCCAGCGCGATCAGGGCGTAGAAGCTTCCCCACTGGAGGGCGTTGATGAAGTTCTGGAAGAAAAGGACCATTGCGTCGGTGCTCGTCCTTTCAACAAAGGCGGGCTCAGTCCAAGGGGCCTGGCCCGCCTTTCCCAATAAAAAACGAATCTATCGCGCAGGGCGACTACGTATCCGAAATCGCCCCCTTACGCCGCTGCTTCCTTCGGGCAGACAGACTTGTAGAACTCGAACTGTCCTTCGTCGCTGATCCTTACGATGACCGCGCACTTCACGGGATCGCCTTCCTCGGTGAAGGTCATCTCGCCCGTTATCCCCTGGAATTTCTTGATCCGGCTCATCGCCACGCGGACGTTGTCCCGGTCCTTCTTCAGATCACCCGTCAGCCCTCCGGTATTCTGGATCGCCTTCTGAATGAGCTGCAGGGAGTCCCAGGTGAGCGCAGCCACATCGTCCGGCACGTAGCCGTATTTTGCCTTATACCGGTCGATAAAAGTCTTTGTCGCCCCCGTGGCGCCGGCGGCGGCGTAGTGGGTGCTGAAGAAGAGCCCGTAACAGTCTTTGCCGCAGAGGGTTACCGTCTCGGCCGAGCCCCAGCTATCGCTTCCCCCGATCGGTTTTTTCCACCCCAACTGGTGGGCCTGCTGCACGATCAAGGGCACCTCGGTGTAGTACTGGGGGGTGAAAAGCACCTCGGCGCCGGAATTGTTGATCTTTGTCAACTGGGAACTGAAGTCGGTATCCTTCGTGGTGAAGCTCTCATAGGCCACGACGGAACCTGGGCCATGGAGTTCCTCCCAGGCTTTTTTGAAGAACTCGGCAAGCCCCTTGGGGTAGTCGCTCGCCACGTCGTAGAGGACCGCGGCTTTTTTGAATTTGAACTCTTTGGTAATGAAATTGGCAACTACCGGACCCTGGAAAGGATCGAGAAAGGGAGCACGGAAAACGAACGGGCGGTCCTTGGTGGTGTCGGGATTCGTGGACCACGGAGTGATCATCGGAGTCTTGTAGTTTTCCGCGACGCCCCCCGCAGGCACCGCCTGTTTGGATGCCTGGGGTCCGACGATGACGAGCACCTCGTCCTCGGTAATCATCTTGGTGTTGGCCTTCACGGCGGATTCCGCTTTGGCCTCGTTGTCCTCGATTACAAGTTCGACCGCGTACTTCTTCCCCCCCGCAGCAAGACCCCCGGCGGCCTTGACGTCTTCGAGCCACATCTGGGCCGCGAACTTCGTGCCCTCGCCCACCTTGGGGATATCTCCGGTAAGCGGGGCGTTGATGCCGATCTTGATCGTATCTGCCCGTACCTGGGCGGACAGGGAGAACGCCACACAACATGCGAGGAAACAAATTGCAATTAGTAATCCTTTTCGCATCGCTACCCTCCTTTTCTTTCCGTTACATGCCGTTGACACCCGATACAACAAACGCATTGTTCGATACGGTAAAGGGATAGGAATCAAGATAGGAAGCGAAGGGAACGGCTGTCAAGGCGAAAAGCTGGCTCCCCAATTGATCCTTTTTCTCAGGTCTCACAATACCCTATACAATAAACCATCCGGGATGCGGAACATCAGGCAACGCGAATTTTTTTTCCCCGGAGAAGGAGAATGTCATATGGCTCTCAAACCGTGGAAGAAGCTCTCGGAAAAGATCGTGTTCAAGAACCGTTACTGGACCTATAAACGGGACACGTTCGAG
>JBFFNJ010000265.1:0-3040 GCA_041563215.1 Candidatus Deferrimicrobia bacterium
ATTGCGTTTTTGCATTGTTCTAACAGGGAGTTTCCATCGGTAGGTGCAACTTCTCCAATAACCGGTCCAGACAGGATTACAATCAAGACAATCCCTGCCAGTACGGAAATCAAAAATCTATTCCGCTTCATCGGCTTCCTCCCCGTTATTCGGACGATCAAGTCGACAACCACATTTTTACTGCGCCCATTATTGCCGGGGGGTGAAAAGAAGGCAAGAATGATCCCACGCAATCGCTCGCAATCTAGCCGAATCTCGAATGGATTCCTGATCTCTTCGAACTGCCGCCTCCCCGGATTCGGTCGAAAAGATCCTGGTCGGGAAATCGAAGCCCCAGGTTCTCGCAACGGCCGGAACTCCGGATTACATGTACGGGGTGGGGACAACCGAGGAGGTTCCGATGAACTTCTCCCAGCAGTGGGTTTACTCACCGCCCCGGGCCCTTCCCGTCGCGGAACCCGTTACCGGGGCGAAATGCACGACGATTCGCGTCTGGTTCGGCCCTCACGACAGAGTGGAAAAGGTGACCTTCCAGTTCTGAGCGGGATAGCTCGGTGCCCGCCTCGGAGATCGAATACCGCACCGTTGAACGCGGCCACGATTTCGGGCTGGACGGAATGCGAACTATACGCGAATAGAATGAAAAGGGGTCAGGCGGAATCGCCTAACCCCCTGAAAAGATTGGTGGGCCACGCAGGAATCGAACCTGCAACCTCCTGATTAAGAGTGAAAGTCCATTGGGGTCAGCGCACTACGCGTTGGCCCCTTTTGTTACGTCTTGTTTACGGAATCCGGCTTTTTGGGTTTTCCGTTGTACGTCCTGGTACGTCCTGTTTACGGGTGTCTACTATACAAAAAGTATACAGTCGGATGGGGGGGAGCCGGGGGGGTATCCTCCGTCGGCCTCCTTCGTATTTGATTACTCGCGTGTGAGACACGGCTGTGGAAAAAAGCTCTCGATTCCCCCACCTAAAGCCAGACCAACGCGGTGTTGTCGCACTCGTCTACAACACAACGCTTGATATCATTGAGGAAATTACGATATTTCGTGTCTTGGATTGTCACTAATCGACCCGACCATGACAACCAAGGGGCGCGGGAGAAACCTCGTGCTTTTTTTCCTTCAGTGGGTTTCCTCTGTACGTTTTCAGGCGATAATTATTCTTGTAACCTTGTCATTATGAGGGCCCCGCGCCGAACAATATGGAGCGCGGAAGCAACCGGCATGCGGGTCCATCATTTTTCCTGGTGGCCGCCCGAGAATAAAGGGGGAGGGAGTATGTATACAAACATCCTGCTGCCCACGGACGGGTTGGGGAAATGCAAATACGGCACTTGTCACGGGGTGCTGCTCGCCAAAGCCCTCGGCGCCAAAGTAACAGCGGTTTGCGTGACGGAAAACCTCTCCATCCAGGAGATCCGGAAGATCTGCGATGCCGAGATGCTTGTCGCGACTTCGGAGGCAGAGGTTATGCGCGGTGTCAAGAATCGCTCCGAGGATCTGCACAAGGAACTGGCGGGAAAGGCGCTGGACGTCGCGGAGAAGATGTGCGCGGATAACGACGTCAAGTGCGAGAAGGTTTTCTTTTCCGGGGAATCCCCCTCGGCCGGGATCCTGAAGGCGGCGAAGGAGAGGAAGTGCGACCTCATCTTCATATCGACCCACGGCAACCCGGGGTTGATGGCCACGCTGTTCGGGACTGTGGCAACGAAGATTCTCTCGCATTCGAAGATCCCTGTCCTGGTGCATCACTGCGGGGGACCAAGCTGAGCGGTCGGCCGACGTTCTCAGCGGAGAAGTACCTCCCCAGCCCCTTCCGAGGGAATGGACGGAATTTGGCGCATAATATCGAAACAAACCGGAAAAATTATATTAAGATGGTCCCGGCTCCTGTGGCGATCGCATCCCCTGATCTGTCGCATGAAAGTCATTGTCGATTGATGCAGACTCCGGAGGGGCTTTCGCACTAAGATATGGGTGGACCGATCACGGGGGCAGGTCACCTTTTTTTTTGTGCTTCTCCCGCGCTATCCCCTGTGCTGATAACTTAAATTTAGGTGATTAGTACCGTTTTGGCACCAGATTGCATAGGCATTTCGTGATCAACGGGAAGAGGTCCTCCTTGCGATGATTGTATCGGAACTCCAGTTCCTTGAGGTAGAAGGGGAACCTCTCCGGGGAGACACCATGGTATTTCATGATGCGCTCCTTGGCGTAGCTCCAGAATCCCTCCAGGCCGTTGATGTATACCCGGCCCCGGGAGAAGTACTTCCCGTGGTCCACGCGAAGGTGTCGAAAACCGCAGAACATGAGTGCGTCGTAGACCTTGTAGCGATCAGTATAGACGATGCTTCCTCGACGCACCTTCTTGACCGTGAGTGCGAGGACGGTTTCGGCTCGGGTGTTGGGGACCACCTCCACGAAAACTCGCCCCTCCCGCTCCAGAATGCCGAATACCGGGACTTTCCCGGCCGCGCCACGGCGGCCACGCGTTCCTTTTCGCTTCCCGCCGAAGTAGGACTCGTCCACTTCGACTTCGCCTCCGACGAAGGATTTCCCTCCCTCGTTGGAGTGAGCCAGGATGGCGGCACGGATCGTGTGGACGGCTTGATAGGCTGCATTGTAGGAGAGTCGAAGCTGCTGAGCAATTCTCCGGACGGAGAGTTCCAGTTCGAAGAGCTTGATGAGGCGCAGCCACTGTCCGGCAGTAAGATTTCCGCGGTTGATCCACCGTCTGGTGAAATCGTGGAAGGTGTAGCGGCATGAGGAACAACGGCGTCGATCATCCGCCAGCCGGTAGAGTTTCCGGGTCCCGCACCGGGGGCAAAATCGTTGATGGTTTTCAAGGCAAAATCCCAGCAAATACCTTCGGGCGGCATTTTCGGTTTTTATCAAACGTTCATAGGTGGTTAGGTCCATGGCACCATCCTATCGTTGGTGCCAAAACGTAATCAATCACCTAAATTTAATAGTTTGCTTGAAGTTCAGTTTCTACTAATTCTTTCAATTGTGCGAAACCAAAGCTTGGAAGCGGTTTCC
>JBFFNJ010000266.1:0-3023 GCA_041563215.1 Candidatus Deferrimicrobia bacterium
CGGCCGTCGCCCATGCGGTAGGTGCCTGCGCTGTGCCACGCCATCCGGATGAAGAGCCCCCCGTAGTGACCCCAGTCAGCCGGCCACCAGTCCTGCGAGTCGGTCATCAGCGCGTAGAGATCCTTTTTTACGGCAGCAAGGTCGAGTTTCTTGAATTCTTCAGCGTAGTTAAAATCCTCGCCCATCGGATTGGACTTGGGGGAATGCTGGTGCAGAATGTTAAGCTTCAACTGGTTCGGCCACCAGTCCCGGTTCGACGTTCCTCCGCCGGCTACTTGTTTGCTGGTTCTGCCCGTTACCGGGCACTTGCCATCTTCATTCATAATATTTACTCCTTTCGTTGTGTGAATTTTGGAATAATTCCTATTCCTAAGGAAAAAATATACGCCACCCTACGCTTCTTCCCGATTCTGACATTCGTCACATATGCCTTCCACGTTTACCGTGGTTCTCACCACTTTGAAGTGATGAATCGCCTTGGACGGAGCCTCCAGGTGATCGAACTTCCTCGCGGCAAAATCGATGATCTTCCGACACCGGAGGCAGATCAGGTGGTGGTGCTTGGCGGTAATCGGATCGTACCGTTTCGCGTTCCCGACGAACAGGACCGACCCGATGATCCTTTTTTCTTCCATCATCGACAAGGTCCGATAGACCGTATCCCGGGAAATATGGGGATATTCCCGCGAGACGTGCCGATAAACGGCATCGGCATCGGGATGGCTTCCGGTGGCCTCCACCGCCCGGAGGATCGCCACCCGCTGGGGGGTCACCCTCGCCCCCTGCTCGCGAAGAATCGTTTCCGCCTGACCTGTTTTCCTGGACATTTGTACTATATAGTATTAATTCCTATGTAATGTCAACCCTATTTCGGGGACCGTCCAGTTTTTTCCATGTTCACGCTATAATTCCCTTCGGGTAGCAAGCCCGGGGATGGAGAAGCCAATGGTGAGGATCGGTCATCCAAGGAGCAATGTTGCAAGCAAGAGATATCCGGAAATCCATGAGGAAAAGGGAGGTCGGTCATGAGGAACGTCCCTCTGGGGAAAAGCGGTCTTGCGGTGTCCCGGTTGGGCCTGGGATGCATGGGGATGTCGGAGTTCTACGGCCCGGCGGATGAAAAGGAGTCGATCGGGACGATCCACCGCGCCCTGGAACTGGGCATGAACTTCCTCGACACGGCCGATATCTACGGGGTCGGACGAAACGAGGAGCTCGTCGGGAAAGCGATCCGCGACCGCCGCGACAAGGCGGTCCTGGCGACGAAATTCGGCAATGTCCGGGCGAAGGACGGAAGCTGGCTCGGGGTAAGCGGGAAGCCCGACTACGTGCGCTCCTGCTGCGAGGAAAGCCTCCAGCGGCTCGGGGTGGATGTCATCGACCTCTACTACCAGCATCGGGTCGACCCCGAAACGCCCATCGAGGAGACCGTGGGCGCCATGGCGGACCTGGTCCGGGAGGGAAAAGTCCGGTACCTCGGGCTGTCCGAAGCGGCGCCCGACACGATCCGCCGTGCCTGCGCGACCCACCCGATCGTCGCGCTCCAGACGGAATATTCCCTGTGGTCACGCGACGCGGAAGAAGAGATCATCCCCACCTGCCGGGAACTTGGCGTCGGATTCGTGGCGTACAGCCCCCTGGGTAGAGGCATATTCGGGGGCTGGATCAAAAACCCAGGAGATCTTCCGGAGGGTGATTACCGGCACAACCACCCCCGTTTCAGTGGGGAGAACCTAGACCGGAACCTCGCCCGGGTGAAAGAGCTGGAGGAAATCGCGGCGGAGAAGAAGTGCCGCCCTTCGCAATTGGCCCTTGCCTGGGTGCTCTCCAAAGGAGAGGACATGATCCCGATTCCGGGAACGAAGCGGGTGGACCGACTGGAGGAGAACGGCGGTTCGCTCGAGGTTTCCCTGACGCCGGAAGATGTCGCACGCCTCGAAAAAGTCTTTCCACCCGGCGCGACCGCGGGAACGCGCTACCCGGAGTGGGCTATGAAGGCCTTGAACAGGTAAGCTTTCGAACGCGGTCTGCGAACCGGACAGGAAAAACTCCTCGATGCTGCCCTGCCCCCGGCTTCCCCCGGCGGTATTGGACCGATTTCATGCCCGGCGGCGTTTCCGGACAAGGGAATCGAGGGGGTTTTTTTTCGTAACTGGTGGCGAATCGCCACCAGTTCCCTTGAAAGACCCCTCCGGTATTCCTCTATTCCTCGTGACACGATTTCATTGCATGACCGGACCGCAATCACCGGACATCACCGGGGCGCGACGGAAGGTCGGAAAGTGGTATTTCGCGCTCGGGGAAAAGATCCTTTCATCGCGTCGGTGAAACAGTGCCGAATACAACAAAAACACAGAGATGAAATCCCGCTCCATTAATGAAATAAGTGAAGGGAAAACAATGGATCACATATTCTCCTTATATCAATAATATCAGAACTATATAGTAATTTAAAACGATGGTTAGACAGGCATGAACCTTGCTTCTTTCCTATTTATAAATTTAATTATTTTTATGTGGTACCCGTTTGCTTTCCCTGCTACGCTTTCAACGGGGGTGTTTCATGAATCCATCTGTCACCAATCTGTCCCTTCCGGTGGTGTATTCAAAAATCGAAAAGGAAAAAATTAACCGCTATCAGGCAACCAAATTGTTTTAACGATTGCCTCTCGGAGGAAGGGTGGTTGGGATGGGTATTCGACCTTCCCGGTTCCTCGATGCCCCCCGCGGCGAACCCAGCCTCCCTTGCCTGGGACACCTCAAGAATTTATTTAACTGTAAAACGTTAAGAGTTGTTCCTCCACAACACGAGATTTTTTCCCAAGGTGAATCTCACCACACCATATGCCTCATATGCAGCGGCCTGGTGAAGCTGACACGCACGGAATCCGACGGTAACCGGGCAATCGTCGGGTTGCGGCAGGCGGGAAGCATGTTGGGCGCTGCCGCATTATTTCTGAATATGCCTTATGCAACCACGGCCGAGACGATAACCCGGAGCAAATTGTGCTTCGTCCCCCCAG
>JBFFNJ010000267.1:0-3022 GCA_041563215.1 Candidatus Deferrimicrobia bacterium
ACCATTCCGGCGATTGCCTTCATGGTCTTTCAGATGATGTTTGCCATAATCACACCGGCGCTCATAAGCGGCGCTGTTGCCGAAAGGATAAAGTTCTCTTCGTTTCTCGTCTTCATGACCCTGTGGCTGATCGTCGTATACTCACCACTCGCGCACTGGGTGTGGGGCGGAGGGTGGATCGGTAGTATGGGAGCCCTCGATTTTGCCGGTGGTACCGTAGTGCACATAAGTTCCGGGGTTTCGGCCCTTGCAGCTGCCATCGTTCTGGGAAAAAGGAGGGGGTTCAAGACGGAGATCATCGCTCCCCACAACCTTCCCGTTACCCTTCTTGGAACGGGTTTGCTCTGGTTCGGCTGGTTCGGGTTCAACGCCGGATCGGCTCTCGAAATAAGCGGCCTTGCAACGAACGCCTTCGTCGTCACGCATATAGCCGCTGCCTCAGGTGCGCTGGGATGGCCCCTCTATGAGTGGATTCTCAGAGGGAAGCCGACTGCCCTGGGAGCGGCGTCGGGCGCCGTGGCGGGGCTGGTGGCCATCACTCCGGCCGCGGGCTTCGTTTCCCCCCTGTCTGCAATCACTATAGGATTGGGGGCGGGGATCATATGTTATCACGGTGTCAACCTGAAGATGCGGCTCGGTTATGACGACTCTCTTGATGTGGTGGGAATTCATGGCTTCGGCGGTGCCTGGGGGGCTATCGCGACGGGGATATTCGCCTCCTCTTCCATCAACCCGGCAGGTGCCGACGGTCTCCTTTTCGGGAACGGGAAGTTACTTCTCGTCCAGATCGTATCGGTCCTTGCAACGGTTGTTTTTGCCTTCATTGCATCCTTCCTGCTCCTAAAGGCCATCGATGCCATCTGGGGCCTTCGCGTGGATGATGAACAGGAAGTTACCGGGCTCGATCTTTCCCTCCATGGGGAAAGAGGCTATGAGTTCTGATCGGACCTGCACGGTCTGACCAGGAAAGAAAACGCGGTGATGATTTCATTGGCTCATGGCCGAAAGGAGCCGGAAAATGTAAAAAAAGGAGGGGCTGTCATGACGGACGAGAAAAAAGCCGCAATCTATATTTCCCATTTTCTCAGGGCCCTGTCGGAAAGAATCGAGGAAAAACCCGAATTGATACGGGAACTTGATCTCGATTTTTCCGCTATCCTCTCGCCCGAAAACGGAAAACCGGGTGGAGAAGAGCTCGAGGAATTCGACGCCTTTGCCGTGTATGCCGAGGGGGGGGAAGAAGGCCTGAGAGGAAGGCTCGAGGGCCTCGATCTTTATTCACTGAAGAAGATCCTCAACCGGCACGATTTTGACCCCTCCCAGTTTGCTCAAAAGTGGGAGGACAAATCCCGGCTCATCGATCTTATCCTGAAAAGAGTTGCAGCCCGGACGAATGGCAAGGAGGAAAGGCTCTGATTGCACTCCATGTCGGGCAGCACCTGCGGTTCTATCTGCCCGACTATAGTGTTCAATTATCGTGAATCTACCAGAATGGCTGCAGGTTTTCTGACGGAAAATGCACGGTATTTTTTCCCCTCTTCTTTGCTTTCTTTCAAAATCCATGGATAGCTGGAAAGTGATTAATTCTCTGTGATAGAATTCGGGAAACGGGATAATCCAAACAGAGGGCCGCGACCTATGAGTGAGGGGAAAAGAATAGTCGAGGAATTTTTCAGAAAGAGTGGGGTCGAGAAAAAGATCCTATCCTACGAAGAGTCGACGCACGACTCGCATCGCGCGGCACAGGCGATCGGCGTTTTGCTCGGCCAGATCGCCAAGAGTATTCTTTTCATGGCAGATGGAAAGCCCGTCCTGGTCGTAATTTCGGGCGAGAAAAAGGTGAATATGAAAGAGCTGAAAAATGTTCTTTCGGCCAGGAAATTGAAGTTTGCCGGAGAAGATGATGTGCGGGAGAATACCGGCTTCGGTATCGGGGCCGTTTCCCCCGTTGGGCTGCCGGAACGTGTACTCGTTTTGCTCGATAAAAGTCTACGGCAGTTTGAGAAAATATATCCGGCGGCGGGGAGTTCGAACAACATGTTCGAGTCGACCTTCGAAGAGCTGAAAGATCTGACCGGTGCCCAGGAAGTGGATCTCTCACAGGACTTCTGACGCTGCCGGTTTGGGGTGAACGTGAAAAGAAAGGAATACATTCCCTATACCGACACCTGCTTTGCCTGCGGAGATGACAATGAAGCGGGGATGAAGCTCAAACTCTTCGAGGAGGGGAGCAGGGTCAAGGCTGTTGTTTCCATCGGGCGGCATCTGAACGGATACGAGGGAATGGTCCACGGTGGAATCATCTGCGCCCTTCTGGATGAGGCGATGATCTGGGCTGCCATTGTTTTCGGGGAAAAGAGGACAATGTATGTAACTACAGAGATGAGCATCAAGTATCTTGCACCCGTCCCCGTGTCATCGGAGATCTCCGTTTCCGGCTGGATCAGGGATGACAGGGGAAAGATCGTTCTCTGCGAAGGAGAGGTTGAGCGTGAAGGCAGGGTCCTGGCGAGCGCGGAGGGAAAGTTTCTCGCTCTCGGTAATGAAAAATTAAAAGAGATTCATCCCCATCTGAGGTTCGGCCGCTGCGTGAAATACCGGGATTTCATAACCGTGTGACGGGGGAGGGGAATGAAGCCTCTCTACATTGTTTTGTCGAGCGATAGGCTGGGAGAGGGGGAAGAGGAACTGGGCAAACTTCTCATGGGCAACTTCCTGAAAATTCTCGGTGGGGAGGACGACCCTCCCTCTGCAATATTTTTGATAAACAGGGGCGTATACCTTGCCACCGACGCATCCGTGGCAGTGGATTTCCTGGTACATTTGCGGGAGCAGGGGGTCGTCATTTATCTCTGCCAGACCTGCGTTGAGTTTTACGGGATTTCCAAAGAGCTTGCCCTCGGAGAGATTTCCGGTATGGGCAAGCTTGTCGAAATGGTGACAACCGGGAGGGTTACCTTCATCTGAACCAGGATGACGGGAAGGAAAAGGGCATGAAATATTCTACAGGCAAGGTCGGCAG
>JBFFNJ010000268.1:0-3019 GCA_041563215.1 Candidatus Deferrimicrobia bacterium
GGGAGATTGTCAAGAAAAAAATTTCACCCGGGAGACCGGGTTTGAAACCGGTCCTGTATTCCACCCCTGTCCGGCGAAGGGAAGGTTTGGCGTGTACGCTCGGTCCCGATGGACGGAGATGCGTGAAATAAATTGTTGCATGTTGCAAAGTCGATGGCTTTATGGCACAATAAACGGTGTTGCGCTTCTTTCGTTCACCGTTTAAGACTCGAAAGAAGGGTACGTATGTGAGGTGATCTATGGAAGAAAGCAGACCCATAGGATATCTGGAACTCATGGAAGGTATGGCTGACGCGCTCGTGGTCATATCGAATGACAAGAAAGTCATGTCGATCAACTCCTCTGCGTCGAAGCTCTTCGACACATCCTCTGAGAAAGCTTCCGGGATGCGGTGCAGTGATCTTGTCCGGTGCGAGCTGTGCGGTGACCCCTGTCCCCTGGATGAGTGCCTTGAAAAGAGGGATACGATCGCCCATTTCAATATCAAGCTTTTCGGGAAGGATGGATCGGAGTCGCCGATATGCATGCACACCTCTCCCGTCAGGGACTCATCGGGCGATATCGTGGGCGTCGTGGAGAACGTACGGGTCATAAACCACATACAAGCGCTCATTCACGACCTCGAACTGGCGTATGAAAAGAAGGAGCTGGAGAAAGAGAGGGTCGAGGCTATCCTCAACAGTATTTCCGATGCCGTCATCACCATCGATCGGGACTCGCGGATCACTTCCATCAACCGGGCCGCAGAGGAACTCACCGGCATCGTGGCTTCCGACGCGATCGGAAAGTTCTGCAGGGACGTCATGAGTGTCGATCTGTGCCCGGGTAACTGTCCCATGGAACAGACCTTCAATACGGGCGAGCCCCGGACGAAGGTCGATACCGTTGTCAGGCTCAAAAGCGGGAGGATCGTTCCCCTCACTGTTTCGACAGCGCTTTTCAAGGACAAGGAGGGCAAGGTGCTCGGAGGTGTAGAGACGTACAGAAACCTCGAAGAAATCGAACAGGTCGTCCGGGAGCGGAAGGCACGATTTCCCTACGGCGACATCATAGGGAAGTCCCCGTCGATAAAGAAGATCTTCGACCTCATCGATGTAATCAAGGACACCGATTCGACGGTGATGATAACGGGGGAGTCGGGGGTTGGGAAGGAGCTCTTCGCCACGGCAATCCACGATCTCTCTTCGCGGAGAAAGGGGCCCTTTGTAAAGGTGAACTGCGCCACCCTTACCGAGACGCTCCTTGAAAGCGAGCTCTTCGGTCACGTAAAGGGAGCCTTCACGGGGGCTATCGGCGACAAGGTCGGAAGGTTCGAGGCTGCAGACGGAGGAACGGTTTTTCTCGATGAGATAGGTGACATCCCCCTTTCCATACAGGTGAAGCTCCTCCGGGTTCTCCAGGATC
The DNA here is from genome assembly GCA_041563215.1 of Candidatus Deferrimicrobia bacterium. Lineage (GTDB taxonomy): Bacteria > Desulfobacterota > Deferrimicrobia > J040 > J040 > WVXK01. The sequence goes on from JBFFNJ010000268.1 coordinate 1,405, forward strand.
ACGAGTTCGAACGGGTCGGGTCCTCCAAAACCATACGGGTAAGCGTCCGGGTTATCGCTGCAACCAACCGGGATCTTAAGAAACTGATGAAGGAGGGAGCGTTCCGGGAAGACCTCTACTACCGGTTGAACGTCATTCCCATTCACATCCCTCCCCTCAGGGAAAGGGTCGACGATATCCCCATGCTGGCCGAGCATGTCCTCAAAAAACTCCAGAAGAGAGGTATCGAGAGGGCGCGGGGCGTTTCCCCCGATGCGATGAAGTGCCTCATGAGCTACCCCTGGGCCGGGAACGTGAGAGAGCTGGAAAATCTCATAGAACGGGCCGTTGTGTGCGCGAAGGAAGATGTCATCACTGCTGCCGATCTCGACCCCGAGATACTCGAGTATTGCAGGGAGAAGAAGAAGGCGATTTTTCAGGAGCCCTGCGGCCCCATGGATGCCGAGCGGGAGGTTGCTCAGTTTAGCGAGAGGGAGAAGATCGCGAAGGCACTGGAAAAAAACCGCTGGAACAGGGGGAAAACGGCCAGGGAGCTGGGCGTGGACAGGACGACCCTCTGGAGAAAGATGAAAAAGTACGGTTTTTCCTGATCCATGTTGCACCGCCGTGCAACACTTTCTTCCAAAACGACGGGTGCGCTCGTGGGCTGAGCGGGAGAGCAAAAATAAAGGTAACAGAATCAGTGTGTTATGTGAATGAAATTTCTGGCACGGATCTTGTGTACACCCTGGGAAAACGGGAAAACAGCCCACGGAAGATGTGGATGATGACCGGAAACAGGTAGGTACCGGATGCACGGAACGGGGTGGAGGGAATGAAGATATTTATTATACGAAAATACAGCGGAGGTATGGACATTGCCGATTTACGAGTATTCCTGCAGCAGCTGCAACAAAATCTTTGAGGCCTACAAGAGAATATCGGAGGACAAAGAGCACGAGCCCTGCCCTTACTGCAATGGCGAGGGCGTAAAACGGGGGTTCAGCTTATTCGCCAGGAAACTTTCCGGGTCCGGAAAAGGCCCCTGTGGGCCGAAACGTTCGCCTTTCAGGTGAGCCTAATCCCCGGTCAGCAGGTGCTGGCCTTTCAGGAGGGCAAAGAGGTGTCCAGGGGAGATATCCTGTACATCATCCTCATCGCCATTTTTGTGATCTTCTATTTTGGTGCCGGAAGAGGGGGTGGATGAGGAGGCCGTTGATTCCGGCAGGTGCCGGAGGCTTTCGGGAAGCGCAGAGCAGACAAAAGAGCGGCAGGTAAAGCGGTGAGTCGGGAAAGTTTTTTCAAGAGACAACGGGAAGATGAACCGCCGGCTTCATCTTTACTTCTCGCGCCTTCCAACTACACGGCGCAAGCGACGTGCTAATCCCTTTTCATCTCGAAGAAATATTTGTAGAGGACGTTCTTTTCCCCGGGGGTGAAGTCGCGAAGCTGCTCCATTTCCATGAACCGCTCATACCTTCTTTCTTTGGGGACATTCTGCAGGCTTTTCATGTTGTTCCTGATGACACTCTTTTTCTCGGGAGAAAAACTCCTGAATCTCGACATGGTTCCTTTCAGGTTGGACCTCTCCGCCGGGGAGAGCTCTTGCATCCTCTTCCATCTTCTCTTCAGTCGA
>JBFFNJ010000269.1:0-3002 GCA_041563215.1 Candidatus Deferrimicrobia bacterium
ACCGGGTATTGTTAGCGCTCCCTTCTTCTGGAGCGGGACCGAGATCGTAAGGATCAAGCTGCAGATCGGTTTTCCGTGGCTCCTTATCGGCTATTCCCAGTACGGTGATTACTATGCCCGGCAGTTTGCCGCATTCGGCGGCGTCATCGGGACGGGATTCCTCCTGGTGCTCGTGAACGTGCTTTTCTATCTATCCCTCGAGTATTTTATCGATGGACCCAGGAAAAGGTCTGCAGCCTTGGTCCTCGGAGCATTGTCCGCGGTGCTTTTCATGCACCTGCCGGGATATCTGAGTCGCGGGAAGTCTTTTTCGGCAACCGATTCCCCCCCCCTCATTGTCTCCGCCATTCAGCCGAACATCGATCTGTTGAAAAAGTGGGACGAGGAATTTCAGGGAGAGACGATCAGGATTTTGGAGAGCTTGACCGAGGACCAGGTTCGAGAGGGCGTGGATTTGATTATCTGGCCAGAAACGGCTCTCCCCTTTTTCTTTTTCTGGGATGCAGAGCCTACCATGATGGTTAGAAACTTCGTGAAGAGAATAAACAAACCCGTTATCACGGGAGTTCCCTGGTATGAGGCAAAGGATGGGGGGAAATATTTCAACAGCATAGTGTTGATTTCACCGGCCGGAAAAATAGTAAAGCGGTATAACAAGATAAAGCTCGTTCCCTTCGGTGAATACGTTCCCTTCAGGAAGGTCCTATTCTTTGTTGACAAGATAACGGAGGGAGCGGAAGATTTCTCGAGAGGGGAGAGGGTGAAACTTCTCAACTGGGGTGCTGTGAACGTGGTTCCCACGGTCTGTTACGAGGCAATCTTTCCGCAATTGTCGGTCGAGGGTGTGAATCTTGGGGGGACTCTGCTCGTCAATCTTACCAACGATGCGTGGTTCGGTGACACCCTGGCCCCTTACCAGCAACTCTACATGGCCGCTTACCGCTCAGTCGAGACGGGGCGATACATGGTTCGTGTCTCCAACAGCGGAATATCTGCCGTGATCGATCAGCACGGAAGAGTCAAAAAAAGTATCGGGCTCTTTACGAGGGGGAGGGTCATGGCGCGGGTCATGCCTTTATCGGGGATGACATTTTACGTTAAAAATGCTAAGTTTATAAACTCGGTTATCATCTCGGGTTCGATTATCCTGATAGGTGGAACCATCATAGGGAGGTTCAGGAATGGCAGGAATATTTGAGGATCGGTTAAAGGATATAAAAGTAAGAGTAGAAACCCTAAGAGGTTATCTTTGAAGTAGAAAAGAAGCGAGCCCGCCTGGAAGAGATAGAAAAGCAATCTGCTACAGAGGACATCTGGAAGGACAAGGAGGGCATGCAGAACCTCCTTCGGGAGAGGAAGCATATAGAGAACTTCTTTGTCAGGTGGGATGGGTTTGAAGGCGATGTTCGCGACCTCGAGGCATACGTCGAGCTCTACGAGGAAGAAAAGGAGAATGATGCGTTCAGGGATGAGGTGGAGGAGACGTTTCGAAGGATAGAGATCGACATCGGGAAATTTGAGGTGATGAAGATGCTCTCCGGCGAACAGGACTCAAACAACGCCATTGTGACGATCCACCCGGGAGCCGGGGGGACGGAGTCTCAGGATTGGGCATCCATGCTCTTTAGAATGTACGTTCGGTGGGCCGAGCGAAACGGCTTCACCGTCGAGGTCCTCGACCTCCAGGATGGCGAGGAAGCGGGTATAAAAAGCGCGACTTTCATAGCCAAGGGTGAGAATGCCTACGGGTATTTGAAGGCTGAAAGCGGCGTCCACAGGCTCGTGAGAATTTCCCCCTTCGATGCAAACAAAAGGAGGCACACTTCTTTCGCCTCTGTTTTCGTGTCCCCGGAGATCGACGAAGAAATTGTCGTCGAGATAAGGGATGAGGATTTACGGATAGACACGTACAGGGCAAGTGGGGCAGGCGGGCAGCATGTGAACAAGACGGATTCGGCCGTGAGGATAACCCATATCCCCTCCGGCATCGTCACCCAGTGCCAGAACGAGCGCTCCCAGCATAAAAACAAGGCGATGGCCCTTAAAATTCTGAAATCGAAGCTCTATGAGCTCGAGTTGCGGGAGAGACAGGAAAAACTTGCAGAGCTTCATCGGGGCAAAAAGGATATAGCGTGGGGTTCTCAGATCCGCTCATACGTGCTGCAGCCTTACAGAATGGTGAAGGATCATCGTACGGACCTGCAGGAAGGCAACGTCGATGCCGTCTTAGATGGAGCGATTGATTCGTTTATAAAGGCATATCTTCTTTCTAGCGCCAATTAATCGGGAGAGGAGAGCACTGTTGATGGATGACTATAATGAAATAATCCTTCAGAGGATCAGGAAACTTGATGCCCTGAGAGAAATGGGCATCGATCCCTACCCCAACGACGTTCCCGTAACCCACACAACTGCAGATATATACAAGAGATGGGGAAAGATGAAAGAAAAGGACCTGAGCGAGGCAGGCGAAGTTGTTTCCCTCTCCGGGAGGGTAATGGCTATAAGAAAATTCGGCAAGGCGTCCTTCGTGGTGGTCCAGGATAAAAGCGGTACCATCCAGCTCTTTCTCCAGAAGGACTCCCTCAAAGATAAGTTTTCATTTTTCAAGGATTATGTAGACATCGGGGATTTTCTCTGGGCGAGAGGGACGGTTTTTCTGACGAAAACGAAGGAGCTTACGATTCGCGCAGACGATATCCGGCTGGTGGTAAAATCGCTTCGCCCTCTTCCCGAGAAGTGGCACGGCCTGACCGATGTTGAAACGAGATACCGGCAGAGATATCTGGACCTCATCGTCAATAAAGAGGTGAGGGAAAGATTCGAAAAGAGGACGAAAATCGTGTCCTTTATCAGGCGCTATTTATCTGACCGGGGCTATGTCGAGGTAGAGACCCCGATGATGCAGCTGATACCCGGTGGTGCTGCAGCGAGGCCATTCATTACCCATCACAACGCCCTGGATTTGGACCTCTACCTCAGAATTGCTCCCGAGCTGTACC
>JBFFNJ010000270.1:0-2998 GCA_041563215.1 Candidatus Deferrimicrobia bacterium
GGTGATGAACAGGAATACAAAAAGGAGCGCTTCAATTTCCCAGTACATGGCCTACTCCACCCTTCCCGCGTTTTTCCGGAACCAGGGTTTGAGCCCGATGCGGAGCGCCGCGTTGGCAAGGGCATGGGTGCCCGTGGGATTCGTGAGAAATACGAAGATGAGGACAAAACACAGCTTGGCGCTGTTGAGGGTTACGCCCTCGATCAAAATCATTCCGAAGATCACGAGCATGATGCCGAGCGTGTCGCTTTTCCCGGTGGCATGATTCCGGCTGAAGAAGTCCGGGAGTCGTATCAATCCCATACTGCCGACCAGCAGAAAAAAAGCGCCTCCGATAACCGCCGTCATGCCCAGGATGTTCCCGATCATTCTATTTCTTTCTCGGTTCCCAGAAATTTTGCGATGGCGATGGTGCCGATAAAATTGAGAACGGCATACGCCAGGGTAATATCGACGAACATATCCAATCGGTTGAAAAGAAAACCGATCGAAAGGATAAGCACCATCGTCTTGGTGCCTATCGCCCCGGCGCCGAGCATCCGGTCGAAGATCGTGGGACCCTTGACGACCCGGTAAAGGGGGAGGAAGATGATGACGGTCAATACAATGGTGTAGTAGAGAAAGAATGGTTCCATCATAAATCGGCTTCGGTTCTGATCACGTGAACATCCCCGACAACCTGCCCCGGGCTCCTTTCGTAAAGTTTGGCGACCTCGCCCGGCAGGATTCCGTCGATGATGCCCGAGCCGGAAATATCCATCAGGGAGTGGACCAGGAACTCCTCTCGCTCGATGTTCAGGGTTATGGTTCCCGGAGTCAGCGTAATGGAATTTCCGAGGATCACTCTCGAACTGGTATTGGCGAGCCTCGTCTTGAAACGCAGCACGGCAGGATCAACGGGGCATTTAGGGTGCAAGACAACGTAAGCCACCTGAAGGCTGGCAATAACGATCTGCCAGAGCAACCAGGGGACGTAGTAGATGAGTCTCACGAGGCGTAGCTTCAGCGCGTCCGAATGTTCCCCCAGGGCAAAAAGATGCCTTCTTACGGGATGATTGATGAGCATCACAAGAAGTACGGAGAAAATGCCGAAAGAGACGTGCATGAGATCGTAATGACCGCTCATGATCAGCCAAAAGACCATCATGAGAGCGGCTTGAATGATCGTGTTTCGCAAAAATGTTCGGTTCAATGATCAACCTCTTGGCAAGTCTTTTGCAGTTTCCCGTGTGAATGGGTAACGTTTGCTCCTTATAAAGTAATTTACCCATTCCATGCAACTTTTATCTGCAGGGTAATTTTGACGAATTTGTACCAATCCGAGGGTTGAAGAAATCCTCTTTTGCGGTCCCGGAGATCCGATCCGTATATGCGAGGGCAAGGAGGTTATACGCTTACGCTGCTTCCGCCTTCTTGGAAAACTTGCTCTTCAGGGCATATGCCCAATGGAAACTGAAAAGGTAAGAATAAATATACGTCCCGATGATAATCAGGACAAAGGTCTTGACGATGTCCATCGGATCTCCCTGTAAGGTAAATCCGGGCACATACCCGAACAGGAACGGCGCAAGGTAGAGGAATTTCGCGAACTTGAACGCCGCAAACGCGGTCTTCCACATGTTCGCCCCCGCGATGGTGGCTCCCGCAAAGGCGGCGATGCAGACCGGCGGGGTGATGTTGGAGTCCTGGGACAGCCAGTAGACGATCATGTGCGACGCCAGCTCGTTTACCCCGAGATGGGTAAGCGCCGGGACCGCCACGACGGCGGTGATCAGATAGGCGGCGGTGACGGGCACCCCCATGCCGAGAACGAGGGATGCCAGAGCGATGAACAAGATGGTGAGGTACAGCTTCCCGGCGGCCAGTTGAATGACGATGTCGGCGAAGGTCAGGATGAGCCCGGAAAACGTCAGGACCGCGATGATGATCCCGATGACCCCCACGGTGGCACCGATTTTCAGGCTGTCTTCCGCCCCGCCTCTGGCGGCTTCGAGCAGTTCCTTCGGTCCCATCCGGGTCTCCTTGTTGAACCAGCTGACCACGATGCAGGAGACGATGCCGGTTACCGCCGCAAAACCGGCCGAATACCCCATCAGCATCAACGCGGTGATGACGACGAGCGGCAGGATGTAATACCACTCGGTTTTCAGGATCTCCATGGCGGGTTTTTCGCTTTTTTCGCCCTTGATGTTGTGGATCTTGGCCTCCCAGTGCACCATGTTGTAGACGCTGTAGACGTACATGATCGCCGGAAAGATGGCGATCATCATGATGCGGGAATACGGAACGCCGGTGAGCTCCGCCATGATGAAGCCCCCGGCCCCCATGATGGGCGGCATGAACATCCCCGCAATGGAGGCCGCCGGTTCGACGCCGCCGGCCACGTGCGGCCGGAACCCCGCCTTTTTCATCATGGGGATCGTGAAAGCACCGGTGGAAACGGTGTTGGCGATGGCGCTGCCGGAAATCGAACCGAAAAGGGCACTTGCCAGGACAGCCACCTTAGCCGGCCCGCCCGTCCTGTGCCCGACCGCGGCGAGGGGAAAGTCGATGAAGAACCGCTGTGCCCCGGATTTTTCCAGAAAAGCCCCGAACAGGACGAACAGCAGGACGTACGTGGCGAGCACGTTGGCCATGATGCCGAAGATCCCGTCGCTTTTGTAGAAGATGGTGGTGCACAGCCCCACGAAGGTGTCCCCGGGATGGGCAAACAGTTCCGGCATGTACTCCCCGAAAACCCCGTAGAGCAAAAGCAGGGTACCGATGATGACGAACGACAACCCCACGACCCTTCGGGCCAGTTCGATCCCGACGAGGACCCCGATGACCGCTATGATCTGGTCGGTTTGGGTCTCCGCCCCGGAGCGGTAATTGATGGCTTCGAAGTTCAGGATCCAGTACGCGATGACGCCGACGGAGAGGAAGATCAGGACGTAGTCGAAGACCCGCATGACCACATGCTTCGATTTGTACAGGAGGAAGACGAGGATGAAGGTAA
>JBFFNJ010000271.1:0-2985 GCA_041563215.1 Candidatus Deferrimicrobia bacterium
CCCTGGTCCCGGAAGAGTCGCGGCATGTCGGTGAGCGTTCCCCGGGCTTGCGCCAGGAACGAGGGAAGGGTATGTGCCAGAAGGCCCCAAGCCCGGTGGTCATCGTCTCCCAGGGAGGAAGCAAGGGCCGTGCACAGGATCGTCAGGTGGAACGTGGGTTGTGTTTCGTGGAAGCGGACCTCTTGAAGCTGTTCCCTGAGCGTCCTCGCCATCCGCTTCAAGCTTTCCGCATCGGTGAGAACGTCCCGGTCCTCCGCGTTTCGGGAAAGAAGACCGAGATCGTGCTCTGCGTAAGAGAGCCGTCTGGTGACTTCCTCTATGCTTTCCGGGGAAAAATTGTCCCAGCCGGACCAGCCCCCATCCGGTGAAATGATTTGAGGGAAAAAGGGGAACTCATCACTCGCGCAGCACACGGGAAAGGTTTTTCCGAGATAGGCGAACACTTCCTCCGCGATCGACTCGAGAACATCGTGCGGCGGGCTCTTCCGGTCCGACCGGTCATCTTCCAGGGAACTCCACCCCCTTTCCCGTCCAAACGAATCCGGTGAACCTCCTGGCGTGTTCGGCAGAGGGGAAAACCGGGGGAAGGGAATTCCCCCTTTCCTTCGGATAGCTGGTAGTCGACGGTGCCGCTTCTCTACGATACAAAAACGATACAGTACAGGGGGGATTGCCGGTTGACTTGCGATTGCTCCATAGATCGGTCATTGCCGACCGAACTTCTGAATCCGGTCATTATGAGTATCCGCCACATAAACGTTGCCCGAGGAGTCTACCGAAACGCTATTCGGGTACTGAAACTGACCGTCGCCGGAGCCGTACGAACCCCACTTGGTTATAAAAGCACCATTGCTGGTGAACTTCTGAATCCGGTCATTATAGGTATCCGCCACATAAACGTTGCCCGAGGAGTCCACCGAAACGCTATTCGGGTACTGAAACTGACCGTCGCCGGAGCCACCCGAACCCCACTGGGATAAAAAAGCACCGTTGCTGTCGAACTTCTGAATCCGTCTATTTAACGTATCCGCCACGTAGATATTTCCCGAAGCGTCCACCGCAACTCCACTTGGGCGATTAAACTGACCGTCGCCGGTGCCGTTCAAACCCCACTTGGTTACAAAAGCACCATTACGGGTGAACTTCTGAATCCTATCATTATAGGTATCCACCACGTAGACATTGCCCGAAGCGTCCACCGCAACTCCACTTGGACGATTCAACTGGCCGTCGCCGTCCCCCACCGAACCCCACTTGGATAATAAAGCGCCGTTGCTGTTGAACTTCTGAATCCGGTTATTATAAGTATCCGCCACATAGATGTTGCCCGAGGAATCCAGCGCAACGCCATGGGGGTATTTAAACTGGCCGTTGCCGGTGCCATTCGAACCCCACTTGGCCATAAACGTTCCTTTGCTGTCGAACTTCTGAATCCGGAAATTATCTGTATCCGCAACGTAGACATTGCCCAAAGAGTCCACCGCAACACTGTATGGGTGAGTAAACTTGCTTTCGACAACCCCCTTCAAGCCCCATTGATGAAGGAGGATCGGTGGAGGCGCTTCGGCACAAACGACTTGAGCAAAGGGAAGGAAAATAAAAGCGACGACCAATGTCCGAGCAAGGCATCCCATCGTGCTTCTCCTTATGAGAAATCCCCTGTCTCGATGATATGATTGATTCGGATTGCAGACAAGTATCTAAATAATGGCCTGATTTTGATGGATACAGTCAGGGTGGCCGGAATGGACACAAGCCCGATGATGGAAGGGAAAGCAAACCGTCCCGGAAAAGAGGAGGTACATTCCTGCCTCCCCTTTCGAGGGAAGGGCAACGGTTGCTTGAGCGGATAAGGTCCCGCCCCTTTTCCTGCCGCACAATGCGGTCTGCATCATCGTTCGGCGGAATACGCGACCGAAAACAAGGTGCGGCGCGCTTAGTAATTCTCCTCCGCGGGGACGTACCACCCCTGGGGATGGGCGCACGTGGCGCATATTTTCGGCGCTTCCCTGCCCTCGTGGATGCGCCCGCACTTGAGGCACTTCCACCGGATCGGCTTGTCCCTTTTGAACAGGGTCCCGTTCTTCAGGCGGGCGAGCAGCGCCTGGTACCGCTTCTCGTGCTCCACCTCCACGTCCGCGACCTTGAAGAAAATCGTCGCCGCCGACTGGAAACCCTCCTCCTCGGCGATCTTCCCGGAGGTCGGGTAGATATGGGACCACTCCGCGTGCTCCCCGGCGGCAGCCGCCTCGAGGTTCAAGGCTGTGTCGCCCATGTCGGTCGGGTAGGCGGCGGTGATCTCCACGTCCCCTCCTTCGAGAAGCTCGAAATACTTCTTTGCATGCTCCCTCTCGTTGTCCGCCGTCTCCAGGAAGATATTGGCGATTCCCTCGAATCCTTCCTTGGACGCGATTTTTCCATAGAACGTGTACCGGTTTCTTGCCTGCGATTCCCCGGCGAATGCCGCAAGCAGGTTCTTCTCGGTCCTCGAGCCTTTCAAACTCATGTATTCTCCTCCTTTCAGGCTGGGATTCCAGCTGAAGTCTGTGCTATTGCCGAAAAAAATCCCTCCCAGGCCGGTTATCGACCCGGCTATTTACTCGACACGCTCGGTCTTCAGGATCGTGAAGCGCAGCATCGCATTCTCCTTTCCCTTGGGAAATCCCGGGTCGTTAACGGCAAGGAAGGAGTCCTGGAATGCTGTGGAAGAAACATTCCCATGTCCAAATGAAGGGCAGACGGTACAGGTGTATTCCACGCTTGTTGAAAGTAGCTGTCAAGACGAATTCCCCTCCCGTCCCCTCCTGCCCCCGCGGGCGACCCCCGAAACCCCTCGAACCGGCATCCCTGGAAGAATGAATTTTGCGCGTGAATCTCCGGAGATGCCTGCTCATCTCAAGTACTTAGAAATCGGACGACAGGAGGACCGAAATGGTTCGCATCATGGGAGCATTATGGTTTCTGATGACGATGATGGTTGTATCC
>JBFFNJ010000272.1:0-2964 GCA_041563215.1 Candidatus Deferrimicrobia bacterium
GAGCACGGGGTTCAGGCTGAACGTGGAGTATGAGAGAGAAGAAGGGCAGGGGCCGCCGTAGCTCTTCCTTCACCCGCCTTCCCACCGCCTAAATCCTGTTCATGGTATTACCCTCAAGGGGTTCCAATGAGAATAGCGGCGTCCGACTTTCATGCCTACCACAAGCCGAGCACCTGCCCACTGAGGGTCTATCTTCTCGCGGTGGGCGAGAGCCCGTCCCCCCCCGGACCCCTGGATGACCTTCTCATGAAGCTGGGGGATCGCCACGAGGCAAAGCACCGGAGGGCATTTCCCCGGGTCGTTGACCTTGGTGGGCTGCCGTTTCCCGAAAGGGTGAGAAGGACCCGCGAGGAGATCGCCCGCTCTGCACCGGTGATATACCAGGGCGCCTTTACCGCCGACGTCGACGGGGCGGGGGGAAAAATAGCCGTATCGGGGCAGCCCGATTTTCTCATTTACGGGGAGGGCGGGTACATCGTCAGGGATTGCAAGCTCGCAAGGAGAATCAATGAAGAGGACCACCCGGACATCATCGCCCAGCTCGATCTGTACCGTTACCTCTTTAACAATGCTGCCGGCTGCTTCCCGCTGAAGGTAGAGGTATTCTCCGGCAGCGGTGACCTCGTGGAGATTCCGTACCCCGGCGATGATGCCGTCCTCACCCGGGTCGATGAATTGGTACGGATTAAGTCGCTTTCCTCCGAGCCCTACACACCCGTTGGTTGGTCGAAGTGCTCCGGCTGCGGCTTTTTCCAGCGATGCTGGTCCCTGGCCGAGAAGAGAAGAGACGTCGCTACCGTCCCCGACGTAACTCTGGGCCTCTCTGCCGCCCTTCGCGATAGAGGTGTCGTTTCCTACGACGACCTTTTGACCAGGTTCTCGGCGGAGGATCTCTCGGGGCTTAAGGTTCCTCACGGAAGGGGCTTGCGGAAGGTTGGCGTAAAGGCCGGCAGGATACTTTTGAACGCACAGGCTATCTCCGACGGAAAAGAGATCGTCACGGGTCGAGCCGGGATCCCTGAGGCAGGCAGTTACGCCATGTTCGACCTTGAGGGTCTGCCTCCCTACCTGGACGAGCTCGACAAGATATACCTCTGGGGCGTGAAGGTCATGGGGGATCATCCTTCCGATTTTAGGCCGGCCCTGGCGGGGTTCGGTCCCAGCGGAGACAGGGAAGGATGGGAGGGCTTCTTACGGATCTGCGCCCAGATTTTCGACCGATACGGGGACGTCCCCTTCGTCCACTGGTCATCCTACGAAATGACGAAGGTCAGGGGATACCTCGATCGTTACGGTGACAGGGGTGGGGCAGGCGAAAGGGTGCTGAACAATCTCTTTGACCTTCTGCCTGCCGTCAAGGGCTCTATCGCCCTGCCGGTTCCCAGTTACAGCCTGAAGGTGGTGGAGCGATATATCGGATTCAATCGGACGATGGATGAGTACGGTGGAGAATGGGCAATAGCGAAGTATATCGAGGCCGTGGAGACGGATGACCCAAACCTGAGAGAAAAGATATTGACGAGAATCCTGCAATACAATGAGGAGGACCTCGATGCCACCTGGGCAGTTCTGGAGTGGTTCAGGAACAAAATGAAGGGGTGGCAGTAAGCCTGAAAGTAATTCAATCCAAACGTATAGTTTATTGCTTCCCCGTTTCTGGCCAGCGTGAGCGATGGCCCACGGATAACGAACAGCCTCTGTTTTCCACCGTTGGCTTCCGTGCCGGATAACCACTCAAAAGATGGATGCGAGGCGATCGTATGATTTTCTGAGCCGGATGGACACGGCCAGGAGCAATCCCTTTAAGAATTTTACCCCCGATTCGGGAAAGGCCTCGAGCATGAGGTTGAAATTTTCCCGGGAGAGGCTTACCAGCGTCGAATCCTCGAGGGCCACGGCGGTGACTGCACGTGGATGATTGTCGAGGAGGCAGAGCTCTCCCATGACCGTTCCCCTGCTGTAGACCCCGATCACCACGTTCTTGCCCGGGAACTCGGTCTGCTTGCTGATTTCCAGGCGCCCCGAAACGATAAAGGCAAGGTAATCGCAGAAATCACCCTCACTGCAGACCGTCTCTCCCGCCCTGACCTTCACGAGGTCGAAGAAGCAGGGCAGGTTTGCCAGATCCTCTTCCTTGAAGTAGGGAAAGAGGCTGAGCTCCTTCTTCATCCAGATACAGAGATCTTCCGAGACTTCATCTATCTGTTGCATCACTTTTCAGCCTTTTTGCTCGTTTCTTTCATCTCCTTGACCTTCTCCTCCATCCGTGCGAGCAGCCCCTCGATGCCATCTTTCATGACTATCTCGCGGTAACTGCTCCGGTAATTCCTGATGAGGCTCACCTCCTCGATCACCACGTCGTAGACCAACCACTCGTCCCCTTTTATGACCATCTTGTACCGTATGGGAATATCTGCGGTCTTGGTGACGATAATCGTCTCTACGATGGCACGGTCATCCCTTACCTTCTCGTTAACATACTCCACTTTTTCGTCCGTGTACGCCTCGATACGCTCCATGTAGGTGTTCTCGAGGAGGTCGGAGAAGAGGTTCACGAACCTGTCCCTTTCATCGGGGTTTGCCTTCTTCCAGTTCGTCGCCAGGACCTGCTGCGACATGATCCTGAACTCGAACCTCTTTCTGATCAGAGAGCTCAGCATCTGGCGCCTTTTTTCGCGGTCCATCTCCTTGTCCTTCAAAAGTTCGATCACCCTGTCGACTGTTTCCCGGACCTGGTCCGTCGGGCCGCGACTTCCTGGAGCTGCCGCAGGGGTGAGCAGCAGAAAAATGATGGGTATGAGTAAAAAGCGTGCTCTCTTGGCCATGACCACCTCTCGTGCGGGGGGGTAGTGAGTTTAAAGCGAATACTGATCTGTAACAGGTTAGATTACAGAAAAAACTCAATTGTCGCAAAATAAGTTATCCCCGTCGGGATAGTTACGCCGTCTATTCCTTTACCATCCC
>JBFFNJ010000273.1:0-2931 GCA_041563215.1 Candidatus Deferrimicrobia bacterium
GAGGAACCTGCGGATTCAAGCTCTAGGTTGGTCGACAACTCATCGGGGAGTGGATATTTTCCTCCTATCTCATACTTTTCGTCCAGGTAGGCATAACGGAAATATATCCCTCTCTCGGCTTTTTTCTCACACCCGGGACACAGGGCAGCGGTTATGAGCAGAGCAAAGAAATATAAGAAAAAACGCCGCATCACTTCTCGCGCGGGTATTTTCCCGGACATTGATTCTCTTTTGTGCGATACATTTTTCATTGCGCCGTTCCTCATAGATTTGCAGAATCTCACATCCCTTTCAAGGGCAAATGAGGGTGAAGAAAAGAGACACACGGCCATGCCGGGATGAGGATTTAGCGATCCAACTGAGACCGCCTTACCTTGCTGCTGAAGGGAGGGGGAAGGCGGGCGATGCAAATGGTCGACAAGCTTCATACGACCCGCCTTCGTAAGGGGAGGAAAGCAATTGTAAGGCGGGGGGCTGTATCCCCACCCGTTACCATCCCGATGAAAACTGGTTCACTGCTTTCAAAACGTTCGCTGCTTATATGTCAATTAATATAAATTTTATTTAATTGCAAGCAAAAAAAACATAAATTTAGCAAATTTATTATTTTTGTATGTACAAAGATATATAGTGTTCTTCAATCAGAGAGAGCAGGTCCCGGGGGAAGGCGGCCTCCGGAAACACCGATAAAGCGGGGATATCCGCCGGGAAACGGTAAGATGGGAAGGTTGCTGCCCGGGAGGCGTCTCGAAAAAGTGACCCGGCGCCCTTATTTTTTTATCTTGCTAAACTTCGATCCCTCGAGGGTGATGTTTACCATGAGCCCCTTCTGTCCGAAAGCGAAAGCCACGATGGGGTCTTTTATGTTGGTGGTATCGATCGAGCCCCCCGCGCCGACGCTTATCAGGGCTATCGATCCGTCGACGCCCGCCTCCCATCCCGAGCTTGCACGGAAGTTGTCAAGCGCCTGCTGCTGCATAAAGACGATGATTATCGTCTTGGCCTGGGCTCCGATCTGCAGCCCGAAGGAACCCGCTATGGTGCTGTAGTACTCGACGGTTTTTCCGCCGATCCGCAACGATCCCTCGCCATATTCCCCGCCGACGACGAAGCCCGCCTTGTACACCTTCGGAAAGACGAGCACCCCCTTGGCGCTTTTCAAAAATTCTTTCCCCCCCTTTATCTCGCTGTGAAAACGCTCCAGCGCCACATCAACGCTGACATCGATTTCCTTTGCGGTGGCAGCGCTGGCAATACCCGGATGGAGCGCCGCTGCAGCAAGCAGCGTACACAGGGCGATCACCGCTAAAGATGGTCTCCGTTTCATCGCGTCGACCTCCTTTTTTTTTACACATTATACACTTTCCCCGCCGATGGCAAGAGCCTGGATCGAAGCGCTGAAAGAAAGGCCGGCGACGGGAATATGAGCTTGGGCACGCCTCTTTGTTTGGATGCTTTAAAGGTGAAGCCATATGTTCCGAAAAGGTAAAGTATGGATCTTGTGTTCAAATAAAGCTGGTATAGAGGAATGCCATGATTCTGAAAAAGGATGGGGATTTTTTCTGTGATGCCTGGTATTTTCACCGGTGCCATGAAGAGGGTGAGGGGGAACAGAGCAATGAGCGCATCCTCTTCGATGGACTGAGGAAAACATGGCAGTTGGTAGAGAGGGGGCATGAAGTCGATATCAATTACTGTCCCTTCTGCGGCGAGGAATTAAGGAGCATCGACCCTGCCGTGGATGACGATGACGGGCAGAGCAGCATCCCGGGGGACCAGCCGGTTGACCTTTCTTTCGACGGCCAGGAGCTGATGAATTGCGATATCAAATGCATGCATTGTGAACGGGACGTGACGGTCCGCTATCTTCCAAAAGAGGGAGAGCTTACCGCCGGAGAGTGCGAAAACTGCCGGGCAAGAATCGAACTGGAGATGCACAAGTAGTCTTCCGGTAGGGGCGCCTACTTAAGAAAACCCGGGCATCATCGCAAGGCAGCAGGTGAGAGCGCCTGCACCAGGCGAAGCGGGCGGCTCGTCCCCGTGATTGTGCTGGATAAGGAGGGGAAACAATAATACAATTGAATTAGAGGGTGAAAAAACCATTCAATATCGTCACGAAACGGTGACGGGGTAACGAATCCCCATTTTTTAAAAGGGAGGATGTTATCCATGAAGATCGAACTTTCCGATAACGAAAGGAAACTTTTGGAACGCGTCCTTCGCTACTACCTGTCCCAGCTGAGAGGAGAAATAGTTAAGACCGAGGCCTACAAGTGGAAGAAAGCGCTCCACGAAGAAAAGAACATGCTGAAAGATATCGTAAAGAGACTCTCCTGATCTGCCCCGGGTACCTGAGGTTATCCTTTCCCCCCACCGTGCGGGGGAGCGTTGAATCACCCCCTGTTGCATCCTGCAGGGGTCTTAATGGGGCTGTTCGATGAGAACGATACGATTTGCGGTCGGGCGGACATGCCGCCTCGCTCCTTTCGGGGTGTTTATTTTTTTTTGAGCAGCACCCGTATCCCACCAAGCACGAAGCAGATTCCCGCAACGATTGCCCCAACGTGGGTGAGTATTTTTCCGGGGAATGGCGAGTACACGTGCAGGTCCACCAGTATCATGGCAACTCCTGCCCACCCCAGGATAAGTATTGTGCGCTCGAACCGCATCCCTTGGACCGGATTCCAAACAGCGTATATCACTTTTCTACAGAGACCGTACCTACCGTTCAAAGGTTTGCCAAATGCAGGTGAATGGGTAAAAATGCAATATACAAGACGCACGGCATCGATAAGGGACCTAAAAAATTAAAATCGGATGGTGGGAAACCGATGCTCGAGGACATGCATGTGCCGTCGGTGGGGGAGGCGGTCCCGCGGTTTGGAAACAGGCTGACGAGGTCCATCGGCCGGTTGCTGCTCGTGGTCTGCC
>JBFFNJ010000274.1:0-2919 GCA_041563215.1 Candidatus Deferrimicrobia bacterium
AGGCATCGCTGCCTCTTGAAGGGGGTCCTGAAGCTCGGTTTTTCCGCAACCGTCTCTCCCCGTGCGTTGATCATCCTGCTGCCCATACGGGGGTCTTTTGACCAGAAAGGGATGAGCCCCCACCTGAACGTGACGAGTTCGTTTCCATCCCCGCCGCTTACCACTGCCGCCACGTCCTGTCCGGGGGCGATGTTGTAGCTCGGCTGGAGGTCGAGGGTGGTTTGAGCGATGGCGAACTCGCTCTCAAGGGCGGAAACGGTGCTGAACAGGACGAAACGCCCGCACATCGTCGGCCTCCGGAGAAGACGTTATATTCGTCAATTACATTATTACTTCAATGTTTTCCGGAATCCACTCCCTTTGTTCCCGGCCATCAGATCCCGGTAAAACTTCTTCCCCCCATGGGACATCATCCTCCCGATATCGATCACTCCCTCCTTGACGTCGATGGCCTCGGCAACGAGCGCGATATCCCCGGCATCACCGTCGTGGAGGTAGGAAAACTTCAGGAGATTGCCGAGGGGGATAAGAGGCGGGATCGTGTAGTAATCGGAACCGGGAGGGCCGTCCCGTCCGATGTACCTGCCGAAGAAGGGTCGCGGCTCCCCGAGCATGATCTCGGCGGTATAGAGCGGGTCGCAGGGGGAGAGAAACTTCAGGTCATAGTCTATCTCGATGCCTCCGGCATTTCTTCCCCGGGTAATATCCAGACCGCGGTGGCGGGGAGGGTCTTCTCCGCTCAAAAGATACTTCAAGTAAATGCTCCACTGGACCACGCGGTGCTCCACGGGTTTTGTCCCGGATGAGGAGGGGTAGACCTCGTTCGAGCGGAGAGCGATGTCGAAGACCAGTCTTTCGTCCCGGGGAAGATCGATGTCTTTCCCGACCATGTATGCCCTGTGGTGGTTGTGCTGGGCGAGCAGGGCAGCTGCGGGCCGGCTCTCCTTTGTAAGGACGACGTGCACGGCGACGAAATTGTCGAGGTCGTGCCAGTTTTCCGCGTCGAGCCCTAAAAGCGATAGGATGAACTCGTATCCCGGGGGAAGCTTCGAGGCGAGCCCGCTGGTCGAAAAAATGGCGTTGTACTTGAGGAAGGTGAGGTCGAGATAGCAGGGTACCTCCCTGTCACAGGGGAAGGAGACCCTCTCCCGGTAAACCCTTCCGTAGAGGGCAGGTTTTCTGCCGGGGAGGTCATCATTTTCTTCTCTTTCCCCAACCCGCCTGTCAAGCCCCGCAACACGATACCGGTCCTGAAGAAACTCGAGATACACCTGCCTGTTGCTTCTGTTCTTAGAAAGTGTCTCGTAAGCCACCCTGTCTGCTACCGTTTGCCGGTCTGAAAAACGGCGCATGACCGTGAATGGGAGGTAGTCCCGGTAAAAATCGATGGGGTAGCGGCTCCCGGGAGAGAAAAAAAGCCTCGGCCGAAACCGGTAGAGGAGTTCCTTGTCTTCCTTTCCGGGAAGGGATACGGTGTCCCCTTCGGCGCATCGGTTTCCATAGTATTCTTCGAAGCCCGGGTAGTCGGCGAAAGTCCTGTTGCCGGAGCCCTGTTTCGCGCAGCTGAAGGAAAAAAGAACCAGGGCAAGGCACAGGGTGACGGGATAGTAATTCCTCCCGATTCGGGGTGATTTTTCCTCTCCTGTTGCCGTCATGGTATTGTCTCCACCCGGGTCATGGGGTTTGTGATTCACAATTCAGGAAACTTACTTTCCGCGTCCCCCCATTTAAAGATGCGGCCGGAAAGTGCCCGGTTCCTTTTGCCTTGAATGCAGCCGGCAGATCCAGCGTCATAAACGGTGGAAAAGCTTGGAAGGTCAATAGCGCAGTGTGGATATTTCAGGTAGTATGGAACGGTGGTTGCTGGTTGTCCGGATAAGCTGACACGGATAGCGAATACTTTATCTGTGAGGTGACGCGCATGAAGAAGGGTTTGCTGGTGTTTCCCGCCATAATCCTGTGTATCTCGGCCGCTGTTTTCGCCGCCTCCCATAACGGGCCGGAGGTGATCACCATCGACAGGATACAGGAGAAGAAACCTCCGGTGAAGTTTCTGCACAGGCAGCATCAGGAGTGGGCGGGCGGTAACTGTGCCGTATGCCATCATGCAACAAAGGAAGGCGAAAGGCCGGATGGCTGCTTTGCATGTCACGGGAAGGCAGAAGGGGCCCCCGGTTTCAAAGAAGCGATGCACAAGGGGTGCAGGGGGTGTCACCAGAGGGAGTCTGCGAAGGGCAGGGAAGCGCCGACGAACTGCTCAGGCTGCCACAAAAAACCGTGAGCGCTTTCCGAGGAGTAGGGTGTCAGACTCCGGTAAAGATAATATCGAATAAGGATGTATCAAATTTCGGGAACGTATACCGTTCTAAAAAGTTAAATTGTTTTGGCAGGTAGGTGTGCACGGAACGGTTCCCTGTCTGTACGTGGGAATCGAACAGGAATGCCAGGAGTTTTATCATCGGTCAAAAGGGGGGCGACCATGAAGGCGAGAAAGATTCTCCCCATTTTACTTTTAATCATCGTGGGAACATCTTTTCAGTTAATGTCGGTATATGCGGGATTTGGAGATCTCATCAAATCAATCGAAAAATCCCTGACGGGCGGGGAACTCTCCGATGACAAGATCATCCAGGGGCTGAAAGAAGCGCTCCAGATCGGGACGGGCAATGCCGTAGGGCTCATTTCGAAACTGGACGGGTACTACAAGAATCCCGATATCAAAATACTTCTCCCCGATTCCGTTCAGAAAGCGGAGAAGATCCTGCGGACGGTGGGGTACGGCGACAAGCTCGACGAGTTCGAGGTGAGCATGAACCGTGCGGCAGAGCAGGCTGCACCCCAGGCAAAAGCCATTTTCATCGATGCCATCAAAGATATGAGCTTCGACGATGCCCGGAAGATCCTCCAGGGTGAGGACAA
>JBFFNJ010000275.1:0-2907 GCA_041563215.1 Candidatus Deferrimicrobia bacterium
ATATTAAATGTCCTTTATTTGCAAGGAAATATCGGTAAAATAAAATCTACCGGAGAGACGGCAGAGAAAAAAAATGTTTCATTTCAACCAACAGCGAACCTTTTTGGCCCCTCTCGCGGGATTCTCCGACAGTCCTTTCAGGCGGATATGCAGAAAGCTCGGGGCTGACGCAGTTTTCACAGAGATGGTAAACGCTATCGGCCTCACATCACCACTATTTTCAAAAACAAAGCGTCGATACGTATACTTTTTGCCTCCAGAAAAGCCGATCGGTATCCAGCTGTTCGGCAATGACCCGGGCGTGATGGCCGATGCGGCTTCTATCGGGGAAGAACTCGGTTTCGATTTCGTCGACATCAACATGGGATGTCCGGCGAAGAAAATATTAAAAACCGGATCCGGGGCCCTGCTCATGAGGGACAAAAGGCGTGCCTCCATGATTGTTAAGAAGGTTAAAAATAACATTCGCATACCCCTTTCCGTCAAGATAAGGACGGGGTGGGACGATCATGACGACTCGTACGTAGATTTTGCAAGCGTTCTGGCCGACAGTGGTGCAGATGCGATTGCCGTGCATCCCCGCACCGTCTCACAGGGTATGGAAGGAAAGGCGGACCACGAAAAAACCGCCGCCATCTGTAAGAATTCGACCGCCCCCCACGTTATCGCAAGCGGTGGAATCGAAACGGCAAGAGACGCCATTCTGGTCAAGGAAATGTCGGGATGTGACGCCATCATGGTAGGAAGAGGGGCACTGAGAAACCCTCTCATCTTTTCCGAAATCCGGAAATTCATGAATGGTACTTCGGAAACTGAATATTTGCGCCTGGCGGATGTAATCCTGGACCATTTCGATCAGGTTTACACCTTTTACGGAGAACAAGCGCCGACCTTTTTCAGGAAACAGATTGCCTGGTACACGAGGGATCTCCCCGGGTCGGCAGGTTTCAGAAGAAGAATGGGCGAGGTGAACAACTCCGAGGAAATGAAATGTGAAATCGAGAGCTACTTTAAAAACCATCATTGAGAGCATACCGGAAGTCATAGGGGTACCAATAATCGTAGCCGATGACCGGGGAACCATTGTCTATGCAAACAGCTCCGCCGAGGAAGCCCTTCAGGACTCATACAAAACTATCTCTAAAAAGAGCGCGGAGGAACTGTTCGGGGAAATCGATAATTTTTCAAAATGTTTCAGAGAATCTTTTGCAGGCAAAAGGATTATAATATTCGACATCGCCATAAAGAACACGGCAGGGGATACAATCCCCATCGATTGTATGGAACTTGTCCAGCTCACCGCACCCGGGGGTAGAGAACGCTTTTCCCTGATCTCCTTCAGGAAAAGAGAGGAAAGTTTCGTGGAAAAGTTTATCGGCGATGAAAAGTCGGAGGGCAACAACTACGAGATCATATGGAGGGGTATCAGCCACGAGGTAAAAAATCCCCTCGGAGGAATCAAGGGAGCCGCACAGATGCTCCTCAAGAACCTTGAAAAAAACTCCCCCTTCAGGAATCACGCCCACGTCATCCTGAGGGAAACCGACAGGATCGCGAGGTTTCTCGATGGCCTCCTGTCCCCTTGGCAGATCGATAGCAAGCACGATGCAGATCTGCTCGAGCTGTTGACGGAGGCGATAGAGCTTGTCAAATCCCACATATTGGAGACAAAAAAGCAAATTAAAATCAATGTCATAGCTGACACCTCACTTCCCAGGATTTATTGCGACGCCGATGCCCTGTTCAGGGCATTTACGAATCTTCTGAAAAACTCAGTTGAAGCAATCGAGAGAAAGGGTACGATAAGAGTCACGCTGAAGTTACACGAAGATCTGATCTACGAAGCAAGAGGAGAGAGCAAAAGCTACCTTGTCGAGGTAGAATTTTTCGACACGGGGAAAGAAATCAAAGAAGAGGAGGTCCCCTTCCTCTTTCTCCCTTTCTACACGAACAAGCCGGGAGGAGCTGGCATGGGGCTCTTTTTCGTCAAAAACACCGTAAAAGCGCAGGGGGGCTCTATACGGGTAAAGCTCTTGGACGAAGGGAAAGCTTTCAAAGTTTACCTTCCTTTTAAAAAAGAGGAGGCGTGAATTGGACGACAACAGGATATTGATCGCCGACGACGACAGCTCCATCAGATGGGTCCTTTCCGAAACTGCCAGGAAAAAGGGTTTCGAGGTGGACGAGGCGGAAAACGGGAAAGAAGCCCTCGAGAAAATTCTCACCACCGACTACCTGCTCATATTTATCGATATACGTATGCCGGAAATCGACGGCCTGACGGTAATGGAAACAGCGATCAAAAGCCTCAAAGCCCCCCGGTTCATCGTCATGACCGCCGTCAAGAGCCCTGAACCGGCAGCCAAAGCAGCATCACTTGGAACGATGGAGTATCTCACAAAGCCGTTTGACCTCGATGAGATCGAAAAGATCCTGGATCAGACTTTCGACCAATCAAGGGCCGGAGACAAAGCGAAGAAAGGCGCAGAATTTGTGGAGGATTATCTCTACCAGGAAAAAATAGTTGGCACGTCGAAGCCGATCATTGAGCTTTACAAGCAAATCGGCAAAGTTTCCACAACGGATATTACGGTGCTCATCACGGGCGAGCGGGGGACGGGAAAAGAGCTCGTTGCCCGCACCATTCACGAACTCTCCCATGTGGACCAGAAAAAATTCGTACCCGTAAACGTGGCTGCAATCCCGAAGGAGATGGTCGAGGCGGAGATCTTCGGATACGAAAAGGGCTCGTTCACCGGCTCGGTAACGAGCAAACCGGGCAGTATTCGTTAAGTTTCGATCTACAGGGCGGCATCCTCGATCAATGGGCCTTCGGCCAAATCGTCTGGTCAAACGGTGTAAAGGAGGTGACCAGTCCCTTGGCCGTGCGGCCGGTGGCCATTCGCG
>JBFFNJ010000276.1:0-2904 GCA_041563215.1 Candidatus Deferrimicrobia bacterium
CGGTGACGACGCGCCGGGTAAAGGGGAGGCCCGCACCGAGAACGGAAGCCGCCCCTGCCGGTTCTGTGGCCGGGACAAAATTCATATCCGATGCCAGGACAAACAGCATCATCGTCCTTGCCCCCTCGGACCTGATCGAAGATATAAGCGACATGATCATGCAGCTCGACATACCCACCCCAGAAAATGTCGGGAAGATCAACGTCTACTACCTTGAAAACGCCGATTCCGAGGAGCTCGCAACGGTTTTGAACAATCTCATCTCCGGACGGACGGGGTCTCCGACCCCGGGACAACCGGGGCAACCATCGACGATAAAGGGAATCATCGCACCCGAATTCGAAGGCCCGATCAAGATAACCGCCGACAAGGCAACCAACTCGCTCCTGATCATCGCATCGCCCGTCGATTATCTCACCCTCGTGGAAGTGATAAAGAAACTCGATATCAAGAGGAGACAGGTATACGTCGAGTCCGTGATCATGGAAGTGCGTATCGACAAGGGAAGAGACCTGGGGGTCGAATACCGGGCTGCATTCGAGCCCACAAACAACAGCGCAGCCATTTTCGGCTCGAACTTCGATTTTGCCGGCAACGTGAACGATCTCCTCGTCGCCCTTGCCGCGGGAAATCCCCTGCTTCTTGCCGGCGAAGGGCTCACCGCAGGCGTTATCGGCGGTACGGTGAGGCTGCCGGACGGAACGGAGATACCTGCCATAACGGCAATTCTGCGCGCCGCAGAGGTCGCCACGAACGTGAACGTTCTCGCAACACCCCACCTGCTTACGACCGATAACCAGGAGGCGGAAATCGTGGTTGGCGAAAACGTTCCCTTCATCACCAGCCAGGCCAGGGATACGACCAACCTCTCGAATATCATCAACACGGTTGAGCGGGAGGATGTGGGCATAACCTTGAGGATAACTCCCCAGATTCACGAGAGCGATTTCGTAAAACTCGACATATACCAGGAGACTTCCGCGATAAAGGAAGGCACGGCAATCTTTGACATCAACCCCGTCGGCCCCACGACGACGAAAAGGAGCGCCAAGACAAATATCATCGTAAAGTCGGGCCAGACGATCGTCGTCGGCGGCCTCATGCAGGAGGTGAGAAGCAGGAACGTCTCAAAAATCCCCCTCCTGGGAGACATTCCGCTCATCGGAGCGCTCTTTCGGTTCGAGTCGGACAGCTCGCAAAAAACCAACCTCCTGATTTTCCTCACCCCCAAGATCATCAAAGACGTGGGGGAGCTCGAGGGGGTGACTCTGGAAAGGAAGGAGTTGATGAGGGATTATATAAAGAAAAACCTGAAAAACAAGCGCGAGATAAACATCGAGGAATATAATAAGGTGTTGGATCCCTGGAAAATAGATGATGAACATCCTCCATGATCTGGAGAGCAAAACGGTGGACATAAAACCGGACAGCAATCTCATCGAAAGGATACCCGCTGCATACGCCCTGAAGTTCGAAGCCGTTCCCTGCTGCGTGGATGGGGGGGGCAGGTTCCTCGTCGTATCGACGGAAACACCGCAGGAAATCATCGACGAGATGATGCGTATCACGGGAATATGGGAATTTGAGACCAGACCCCGGGAGGAGGTGCGCCAGCTCATCGACAAAGCCTATGAATCCTCACCGGACCAGGGCGATACCCCGGAGGAAACAGGGGAGGCCGACAGTCCCGGCCTCGACCCCTTTGCGCGGATAGAGATAACCCCCCGTCCCCACGACAGCCACGACGAGGGGCACATGATAAAGTTCGTAAACGCAATGCTGTCGCGCGCAATCGGACTGAAGGCGACCGATATTCATCTCGAGCCCCACGAAAACGAGTTCGGCGTTCGAAAACGGATCAACGGTGTACTGAACAGCGCCGCAAATCTCCCCCGTGAGCTTCACGAACCGGTTGTATCACGGATAAAGATCATGGCAGGTCTCGATATAACGGAAAAGGACGTTCCCCAGGAAGGAAAATTCCGGGTCAGGCTCGCTGGAAAGGAGCTGAACGTGAGGGTTTCCACGGTACCCACGTCTTTTGGCGAACGGGCGGTCCTCCGCGTGAAGACCCGCTCGGGGGTTCTCGAGGACGCCGCCCAGTTTTTCAGGAACCTTTTCACCGAGGACGCATCCCACCGGATCCACGACGACGCCTTCAGGCTGGACGAAGAAGGAGCCGACGATAGGTATGATATTCCCACTCCCCCGGAACTTCACGATCCGTCTCCTTCCCGCGACGGGTCGTCTCCTCCCGCCCCCTCTGAATCGGTGGATCCTGACATCCCGGACGACCAAAACGACCAGGTTGTGTCCCAGATCGTGCAGAAGAACATTTTCCGGTCCCGGTACCCGGACTCTGCGGATCAAAAGAGCGCCGCCCTTTTGCCTGTGAAGGAGATGCTCAGGAAGTGGGACTGCCAGGAGGTTCCCGCCTCTCTGTTCGATTTCGCCTCTTTCCGGGAGCGGTACGGGACCCGTGGTGCCCTGGAGGTTCTCATCGGGATCGAGGAAGAGAGGATGAAGCATCCTCTGCCGAAGGTGAGCAGCGTATCGACGGGCTACATGGTGGGGGGGAAGCTTCCCCGGGTGGACTTTGACGTGGTTGCCTTCGGTTTCCGGAACAGGGAGTACACGGAGGAATCGCTGGTGATCTGGGCTGCCGATTATTTTCCCGAGGCGTCTCTTTCCCGGGAGAAGCTGGAGCACTTCGAGAACCGGTGCCGTCTTCTGTCGCTGGAGAAGTCCCTCTCTGCGGATCAGCTGGTCAAGTGGGTGATCTTCGATGGGAAGGTCGATTCCCCCACGCTGTCCTTTGCCGCATCCTGCGGGATATTGCTCTCCCACACGAAGCAGATGAAGATCCTTTTCAACCTCTTTGAAATCGATTATGCCCCGGAGGAG
>JBFFNJ010000277.1:0-2854 GCA_041563215.1 Candidatus Deferrimicrobia bacterium
CCTTTGTTGTGGAGTGAAACCTCGAAGGTGATCTTGTCACCCCGGGCAACCTCCCGCTTGTCGACGGAAACGCTGCCCACCGCCAGGTTGATATACACATCATCCCTGAATCTCCTGCCCCTGAAGGCGAGGTCCCCGGACGGGGAATCGGACAACGCCGTGCTGACATCGCACGCCAGGATGAGGATCGTGAAAAAAACCACCCCCGTTTTCAGTCCTGAAACCCTCATTGCAACCTCCAAAGACCGGTGATCACGAACTTCTCAACTGATTTTCCTCTTCTTTCTATGATACCGGAAGCCGGGGGCGGGGTGGAAAAAAGAAATACAGCCCTTTCCTCTTTCGACGGGAAAAAGGGCCGGCAGAGAGAGGAGGCCCACATGGAGCCTCCCCTCTGCGGAAAATTGGTTTCTGATTCTGCCTTCGTTACGGGATCAATCACGGACCGTACGTTTCCTCGGGATGCAACGAGGCCATGAGAGGATCGCCTTTTTCCCTGTCCGTTTTATCGATAGCAAGGCTTCCCGGGAGAAACCCGATTTCGGTATGGTATAATCCCTGACAGGTGCCGATACCGGAAGAGGGGGACCACAATTGTCCGGCTATCGGTAACGATACATCGGGAGACAGGAAAATATCCTCCTCGAGGAGCCGGTGGGGGGTCTGACGGAGATGAAAACCATTATTTTGGTGAGACACGCCAAGTCGAGCTGGAAGGATCTCGGGCTGAAGGATTTCGACAGGCCGTTGAACAAGAGGGGAAAGAGAGATGCGCCATTTATGGGGGAAAAGCTGAAAGAGAAAAAGATTCTGCCCGACCTTATCCTTTCGAGCCCCGCGAAAAGAGCACGCAAGACGGCGGTAAAGGTTGCCGAAGCCATCGGCTATCCTAAAAAAAGGATAGAGTACAGGGACATCATATATCACTCGGATGCGCGGTATCTCTTCGAAATGGTGAAAGATCTGGATGATTCGAAGGATACGGTCATGCTCTTCGGGCACAACCCCGGGTTCAATGATTTTGCCGATTTGCTTCTTCCAGAAAATCCCGTTCTGAATATCCCCACAACCGGCGTGTACTGCATGCGGTTCGACGTTAAGAGCTGGAAGAAGGTGCGAGAAGGTACAGGCGAGGCTGTCTTCTTCGACTATCCGAAGCGCTACCTGGACGAATCGGATACGCCCGGATAGGTCCCACACAGAAACCCGGTGAAAACAAAAGGGTCCCTGCAGGCGCCAAGAGGGTCGCCCCATGCTTAGACCGCGAAAATTCCATGTCCCGGAAGGCTACGACGAGGGGCTCTTCTTCGCCCAGCTGTCCGATCACCACGCGATCAGGAAGGGGCGGCACCGGTACCGGCGTGTCGTGATTTACGACACATTCGACTGGCGCCTGTTCAACAGGTCGCTTGTCCTGTATGAGTCCGGCAGGAGGCTCCATCTGCGCAAGCTGTACGAAGACGCGGACATATGCAGCGCGCAGATGACCGTTCCCCCTGTTTTTATTGGGGATTTCCCCGACAGCGAGTTGAAAGAGCTGGTCGAGCCGGTCATAAAAATGCGTGCGCTGATAAAGCTCGTGGAGGTGTCCTCGCGCAAAGCACCCTACCGGATCGTGGACCAGCACGAAAAAACGGTGGCCCGGGTGGAACACGAGGAAATCTTCCTGTCCCGGGACAGGGACAGGCCGGCGATTGCCACATTTCTGTGGCTCAAGCCGGTTGGAGGATACCTTGGCTATGCCCGGGAAATGGGAGAGCGGCTCACCCAGGGAGGATTCACGGAAAAAGAGGGGGGTGATATCTTTTTTACGGCTCTTGAGGGGGCTGACAGAAAACCGGGCGACTATACGACGAAATTGGATGTTCGCCTTACACCCGATATGCGCCCCGACCAGGCAGCGAAGATCATCCTCCGCTCGCTGCTGCACGTCATGCGGGTAAACGAGGCCCATATCGCAAAGGACCTGGACACGGAATTTCTCCACGATTTTCGCGTAGCCGTGCGCCGCACCCGCTCGGCGTTGCGGCAGCTAAAAAGCGTGTTTCCCCCGGAGGCAAACCGTCGGTTCAGGAAGGATTTTTCCTTCGTGGGAAAACTTTCCAACCAGCTGCGTGATTTAGACGTCTACCTTCTAAACGAGGGGACATACAAAGCCATGCTTCCCGACGGGCTTCGCGGTGACATCGAACCGCTGTTTGCCCACCTGCGGGAAAAGCGATCCCGTGCCTTGCGGGAAGTAACACGCGGCCTGGAGACGGAAACGTACCGGCAGATCCTCAAGGGCTGGGACGACTTTTTGCGTGAACCACCGCAGGGCTCCCCCGAGTCCCCGCATACCGGTCCTTACGTTATCGACGTGGCACGGAAACGGATCTACAAGAAATACCGGCGTATCGTAAAGGATGGGAATGCGATCCTCGAGAACACGCAGGATGAACTGCTGCACCGCCTGAGAATTCAATGCAAGGAGCTGCGCTACCTCCTGGAGTTCTTCTCGAGCCTCTTTCCCCCGAAAAAAACCTCGGCTCTGATCGAGCAGCTGAAAAAGCTGCAGGACAACCTGGGCGATTTCAACGACTTCTGCGTCCAGGAGGAATATCTGCTGAAGGTCGCCGATGAGCTGGCGGTAACGGACCTGCCCGCGAAAAAAACGCTCGTGGCAATCGGCAGCCTGGTCGGCACCCTGGACAGAAAAAGACAGGCAGCAAAGGGGAAGTTTTCAAAAACATTTCAAGCATTTGCATCATCGGAAAACAGCGCGACGTTCAGGGAGCTTTTCTCCGGAAAAAAGAGGAAATCCGAACCGTGAAGACCGAAAGCGCTCAGGCGGTCCCGGAGCCCGCCTGGCGCC
>JBFFNJ010000278.1:0-2818 GCA_041563215.1 Candidatus Deferrimicrobia bacterium
CTGCTCTCGGCCAGCATCTCGGTGGCCATGAACACCACCGCCTTTGGGCTGATGTCGGCGATCCCGCTTCTGCTGTTCCATGCCAAGCTGACGTCGACCACAGGCCAGATCGTGGACAGCCTGGAGATGGCATCGGTAAAGGCGCTGAACAGCATTTCCGATTTCAATAAGCGCCACTTCGAGGCGAAATCGGAGTTTCCGGCTGGAAACCAGCAAGTTGCCACCCCGGAACCCGGGCTGGGAACAGCGTCGTAAGGTCCTTTCACAGCGCGTGTAAACGATGTGTCAGCATCAAAACAAACGAGAGTAAAGGAGGAAACGCTGGCCCG
The DNA here is from genome assembly GCA_041563215.1 of Candidatus Deferrimicrobia bacterium. Classification (GTDB taxonomy): domain Bacteria; phylum Desulfobacterota; class Deferrimicrobia; order J040; family J040; genus WVXK01. Next base: position 330 of record JBFFNJ010000278.1, read on the forward strand.
GCGCAAAGTGACCTGCCCCCCTCAAACCTGGGAACCGTATCCTGCCGGTAAAGTAATAAGACTCTAACAGGATCACGGGGAAACCTGCGAGATGAAGCTGACTGGAGCCACATCCTCCTATGAACGAGGTGAAATTCTCCGCATGGCAGAGAGGTATCGCTCGCACGGCAGGATCCGGAAGTCAATCCGAGAATACGAAAAGATCCTGTCAATTGATAGACGGGATATAGACGTTCACATGAAGATTGCTCCGCTCTACATCCGAATAGGCCGGAAGGATCAAGCGATGGATTCGCTTCGCCAGATCTTTACTTGGTATGAGAAGAAGGGCTTCGACGAAAAAGCAATCGCAACGCTCCGGTTGGCCCTGAAGGTTGACTGCCTCAACGTTCCTACGTACCTGCATCTTGCCGAGGTTTATCTGAACAAGGACCACACAGGTGATGCGCGGAAAGTTCTCGATGCGGCTCGCAAGGTGTTCCAGGGAAAGCAGTATCTAAAAGAGGCTCTCGCAGTCGAGGAAAAAATCCTGAGCCTTGTCCCGGACGATTTCCCTACGCAGGTCTCCCTTGTCCGGCTTCTGTGGAAGACGGGGAAAAAGCGAGAGACGCTTGAGCGGCTCCGCCGTATGGAGGAGCAATGGGCTCGAAAGGGAAACAAACAGAACTGGAAGAAGACCCGCTGGCTTTTATGCAGACATTTCCCCTCCTTTTCGAACGGCTGGGGTTGCTTCCTTTCCTTTTTTATTGCTCCCGTTCCGTACAGACCCGTGAAGAAGGGTAATCCGCAGCATCCGTAAGACAAAACGACTCGGGGCAAATTAATGCCCGTGACCCCCGAACCGCAATAGAACCGAGGCTGTTTGGATTTTCCTTGGTTTTGTAGACACCTTATTGGACAATATTGAGGATCCAGGGTTTTAAGCGATAAAATAATAACCCATCCTTTTAGAATGGAGTCTCTGTGTCTATTCGTATTATTAGGCTTGGATCTCCAAGGGAAGCGAGTGAAGGTCTACGTCTTGGTACGGTTCGCCGGCCTCCGCGGGGTGTCCCAAAGTCAGAGTATGCAATGAGAAACTTCTATGATGTCTGGTTTCCAAACCTCTCCCCTAGTCATGAGCTTATGAAGGAAGGAAAGACGTCCGACGACGATGCGTCTTGGTCTGTTTTTAAAAAGAAGTTCCGTTCTGAAATGAGCGGACCAGAAACGAGTAAAATATTAGACCTGCTAGCGGCGCTTTCCCACCAGATTAATATGTCATTGGGATGTTACTGTGAAAATGAAGATCGATGCCATCGATCAGTTCTTAGAGAGTTGCTTATGGAGCGCGGAGCGAGTTTAATTTCGTAATAATGCTGTATCACCTAACTGATATGGAGTAACCGGTCTCAACTGGTGGAAGCGGATTCGGCCTTGTTTCTCACGAAAGCCAAGCCGCTTAACCGGAGTATTAGCTCTCCCCCGAATATTGCGGACCTACCGACCCCCATCCCGAAGGTCTTCCTGCACGGTACATAACAAATTGATCTGTTAATGAAGGCGTTCTTAGGGGGCCCGCTCCTTGCCCGGCCCTTCTATGTGCCCGATCTGTGCCCAATGCTTCGGAGGACGCCCGATTATTTCCTCCGGATGGTCCGCATGAGAGCCAGCGTATCCTTGCAGCTGTCCCCCGATGGGTCGGCCCCTAACGTCAAGCATGACTTGCCGAACACGTCTCTGAGGGATTTCCTTATGGCATCGGTCGCCTGGCGAACCTGCTAGGCGTTTGTTCGCGGTCTCCTGTCGAGGGAGGCGATGAAGGCTTCGTTGTCGTCACGTTCCGGCGAATCCACCCGGGGACCATCATCCGGCATGGCATCCCCTCCTTTCAACAAGGATATTTGCAAGGCCTATGCTATACGGAAACGGCCAAAAACAACTTATCCCGATATGGCCAATATCAATTATCACCGCATCCGTCTAATCAACTGTTAGGCGCATTTTCACCCCTCCATGAAACATAACCATTGACCGTATGCACGATCGTGCATATAATGGGTCCCAATGGAGATTGAATGGGATCCCAAGAAAGCGAAGGCAAATGCTCGAAAGCACGGGGTCTCGTTTGCGGACGCGGCAACTGTGCTCTCCGATGACTTCGCCATCACCATTGAAGATTCAAGACATTCAGAGCAACGTTTCGTGACCATAGGTAGCGATGCATTGGGCCGAGTCCTTGTCGTCGTATATACCTACCGTGAAGACAAAATTCGATTGATATCAGCAAGAGATGCGACTCCTACTGAGCGGACTCGATACGAGAGGTGACCGATGAAAAAAGAATATGACTTTTCGAAAGGAAAGCGAGGGGCTGTGATACCCACCCCACCGGGGAAGACGCGGATTACGATTCGCCTGGACGATGACATCTTGGCTTGGTTCCGCAGCCAGGTGGAAGCAGTGGGCGGTGGAAACTATCAGACGATGATCAACAATGCCCTGAGAGA
>JBFFNJ010000279.1:0-2796 GCA_041563215.1 Candidatus Deferrimicrobia bacterium
ACGACGCGGCACAGGCAGACCAAAAGGAGGAGAAGGGAAAGAGCCAGACGCAAGAGAAGGAAAAAAGCCCAAAACCATCCCCTGAGGACAAACCGGAACCAAAGAGAGAGCACACGGCAGCGGATGGGGAATTGAAAAAGATAAAAAAGAAGTTCATGCTCGAATTGAGCCATCTCGAGGTAGAGTGGATCATGGAAAGAGATGGGGAGCCCGAAGATATTAAAGACGGAAAATCGATCCTCGAGAACGTGTGCAACAAGCTGATGGACCTCCAGGTCGCCGTACAGCTGAAGGTCGATATGGAAATGATCGAGACCCTGATGAAGATCATCGACGATGGAAGGGACATGAAAGAGTACAAGTTGCTCTCAGACAGCGGAAAATCGTACGACGCCTTCTGGAAGAAGGGAAACGACATCTTTTCCCGGTACAAGAAGTTCCTCGATACAGTTTCGTAAGAGGCTTTCCCGGGCATGGTGAATACGAGGGCCGGTAGCCGCCGGCTCACGTCCCACAGAAACTTGCATTGACCGTCAGCACCATATATATTATTTTCTACCTTTACAGATCAGCACGGTTGTGCCGGAGTGGCGGAACGGGCAGACGCGCGGGACTCAAAATCCCGTGGGGGCAACCCCGTGGGGGTTCGAAGCCCCCCTCCGGCACCAGTGAAATCAAGCACTTTGGTGATTATAGTACAGAGTATTATTTCTCCACTTCCAAATTTGTTCCCATTTTGTTCCGGGTTTTTTCATCATAGGGGTTGGTACAACTATTTGGGGTGGGGCAAGTAGAGGAACTTCACTTATGAAAGGCGCAAGGGAACAGTCCCCGGATGTAGTCGCGACACTTGTTGAAAATCACCGGAAATTTCTGTCATTTCTCAAGGGTCGTATAGCTAATCCCTCCGATGCCGAGGAAATCCTTCAGGCTGCATTTGTAAAGGGCATAAAAAAATCGGATTCTATTCGCGATGATGAGTCTGTCGTGGCGTGGTTCTATCGCTTACTGCGCAACGCGGTAGTCGATTATTACCGACATAGAGATGCAGAGCGTCGCGCCATGGATCACCTGGCGAGAATGATCAACGATACGGAGACACCCCAACCCGATATTGAACGCGCCATCTGCCAGTGCGTGTATGATCTGCTGCCGACCATCAAGGAAGATTACTCCCGTCTCCTCACCCGTGTCGATTTAGAGGGCGCAAACATTGCCGAAGTAGCTTCATAGAATGGCATGACAGCCAACAGCACGCAGGTGAAACTTCACCGCGCCCGGAAAGCGCTGATGAAACAGCTCCAGGCAAGCTGTGGAAGCTGCGCCGAACACGGATGCCTGGACTGCGGCTGCCGCCCTTCCGCATGAGCCAAAAATTTCAAGTGTAATGCTCTTCCGCCTCATCCGTCTGCAATAGTGTAAAACACACGCATCACTTTTTGATCCGTGCCGGTATGACGTTACAATATGATGAGAAGCCTACATACCAGAGTGAAAAAGGAGAAAGAGATGTCTATCGATCCAGTCTGCAATATGAAGGTTGACGTGAAAGAAGACACCCTGTCAACCGAGTATGGTGGCCAGAAATACTATTTCTGTAATAGATCCTGCCTCAACGTGTTTGAGGAGAAACCCGAAACATACGTGACCCATTCAGAAACGCAGGAAGTGGATACGGGGTCTGAAAAAGTTTTCAAAGACCCCGTTTGCGGCATGACAACCGAGGATGAGCACGCCTACACTCACTATGAACATGCGGGAGAACCATACTATTTCTGCAGCGGCCACTGTCTTTCGAAATTCAAGAGCAACCCGGACTCGTTTATCGGCAGGGAAGACGAGGTGAAGCCACCGGAGCACGACGAAGCCCCAGGCGTCAGAAAGTACACCTGTCCCATGCATCCCGAGGTCGAGCAGGATGGCCCGGGAACGTGCCCCAAGTGCGGGATGGCACTGGAACCGCTTACCATATCTCTGGAAGAGGAGGAGGACCCGGAATATGGCTATATGAAGAAACGGTTCATCATCGGGGCTCTCCTCACGGTTCCGCTGGTATTCATCGCCATGCGCGACATCCTGCCCGGCGGCCATATCATTGACAATCTGGCCACAGGGAGAGCCCTCGGCTGGCTGGAGCTGATCCTCGCGACGCCGGTGGTGCTCTGGGCCGGATGGCCCTTTTTCGCCCGGGCTGTTCAATCGATCATCAATAAAAGCCTCAACATGTTCACCCTCATCGGTATGGGCGTATCGGTGGCCTACGTCTACAGCCTCATCGCTATCCTGTTTCCCCGGATATTCCCCGAAGCCATGCGGGATGCCGGCGGCAGCGTGGGTGTCTATTTCGAGGCCTCGGCAGTGATCGTAACCCTGATTCTTCTCGGGCAGGTGATGGAGCTGAAAGCACGAAGCCAGACCGGCGCTGCCATCAGGGCCCTGCTGGGTCTGGCACCCAAAACGGCGCGCAAGATAAACGATGATGGAAGCGAGATCGACATTCCCCTGGAACAGGTGCAGAAAGGTGACCGGCTCCGGATCAGACCGGGTGAAAAGATACCGGTGGATGGCGTCGTCCTGGAAGGAAACAGCACGGTCGATGAATCCATGATTTCAGGGGAGCCGATCCCGGTGGAAAAGCAAACCGGGGATAGGGTTATCGGCGCCACGGTGAACGGCAGGGGCAGTATCGTCATGCGGGCCGAAAAGGTCGGCAGTGAGACCCTGCTCGCCCAGATCGTCCAGATGGTGGCAGAAGCCCAGAGAAGCCGGGCCCCTATCCAGAAACTGGCAGATCAG
>JBFFNJ010000280.1:0-2785 GCA_041563215.1 Candidatus Deferrimicrobia bacterium
AGCTCCCCAAACGTATAGATCCGGTGAGGCCCAAGGGAGGAGGCGAGGCCGCCGATACGCTGATGAGAGCTATCGGCGGCCTCCCCAAGCTCAAGCATGTCACCGAGGAGGAAAACAATCTTCCTCCCCGGAAACATCAGCTTGAGGTTATGGATGGCGACCTCTACTGAGAGGGGGTTGGAGTTATAGGTATCGTCAACGACCACCACGTCCCTGCCCGGGTTAAGGATGGAAAATCGTCCGCTCCCGGTTAAAAAGGAGGAGAGGCCGTCATGAACCAGCTCTTTTTGAATGCCCAGGGCAAAGGAAATCGCAGAAGTGCAGAGGGCGTTCCTGAAAAACTGCACTCCCGGGGAGGCCATGGTGACATCCATCCTGTCCTCCCCGTAGTCGAGTTGAATCTCCATAGAATCCGGGGTCATTGCCAGTATCTTTCCCCTCACATCGCCCCTTTCTTCTCCGAAGGAGACTTTTCTCCCCGGAAAAAGGTCCGATACCGCCTTGACGCGAAGGTCGTCTTCGTTTACCACTGCAATGGCCCCCGCAGGAAGTTTCTTGAAGAGATCTCCCTTTTCCCTCTGCACACCATCGACGCCTCCAAGGCCTTCGAGGTGGGCAGGCCCGATATTGGTAATCGCTCCCACCCGGGGAGCGAGAATTTCCGTGAGCCTCCCGATCTCTCCCGGGGTGTTCGTTCCCATCTCCAGCACCCCGTACTCGTCCTCTTCCCGCATCATCATGAGGGAAAGGGGGAGACCGACCAGGTTGTTATAATTTCCCGGGTTCTTGAACGTCCATCCCGCCCTCCCGAGGACGGCAGAAACCATGTCCTTCGTGGTCGTTTTTCCCGCGCTCCCGGTGATGCCGACAAATACCGTTCCCTTAATCTTCCCTCTCTTCTCCCGGGCCAGCTCGCCGAAGAAAAACAGTGGATCCGCGACGCAGATGGCCGCTTTTCCCATGCGGCGGGCCTTATCCTTCACTGTTCCCCAGAATTCCCTGCCCACCACGACTCCCGCAACCTGCCTGTCCAGAGCCTCTTCGGCATACTGCGAGCCGTCATGTTTTTCTCCGGGAAGGCCCACGAAGATTGCGCCTCCAACATCACCACGCGAGTCGGTAACGACCCTGAACGGCATGCCGCCCGAAAGAAGGTGGTCGTTTACCCTCTCTTCGGCCAGCCGGGAAACAGCATCACCGTCGAAGGAAGCTTCGGGAACCCTTTCATCCCGCGATATTTCTGACAACTTCCCTGTCATCAAACGCTATTTTCCTCTCTCCGATTATCTGGTACGGCTCATGGCCTTTTCCCGCGATGAGCACGATGTCTCCATCCCGGGCAACCTCGATCGCCCTTCGTATGGCAGTCCTTCTGTCGGGCTCGACGATGCAGAGCCTTGTCCCCGGCTCCATTTCCTCTTCCTCGCTCGACCTCACTGCGCCGCCCTTGTCACACCCCGGCAGGATATCTTCGATGATGGACAAAGGGTCTTCCGTTCTGGGATTGTCGCTCGTAACCAAGGCAAGGTCGGCCAGGCTCCCTGCAACATGCCCCATCAGGGGCCTCTTGCCCCTGTCCCTGTCTCCCCCGCACCCGAACACCACGATCAGCCTGCCGACTTTATGGGGAATCAGGGATTCGATGACATTTTTCAAGCCATCGGGCGTGTGGGCATAGTCGACGAACACGTGGATCGGCCTCGATGATTCGACCCGTTCGAGCCTTCCCGGTACCGTTTGCAGGAGGAAAATTCCCTTCCCCACCTGATGAAGGTCCATCCCCCCCTGGTGGGCGCAGGCTATCGAGGCGAGAATGTTCTCGAGGTTGTGGCCTCCGATGAGACGCGAGAATATCTCCAGTTCCCCGGAAGGCGTTTTCACCACGGCGCTGATGCCGTCTATGGAGAAACGGGGTGACGGTGCACAGTAGTTGGCATCCTTGCCGATCCCGTAAGTGATGACATCGTCTCCCAGTTCATCGGCCAGCCTTCTGCCATAGGGGCAATTGAGGTTGACGATCAACTTCCCCCCCTCTGTAACCGGTGGCACCACATCGGTGAAAAAGGCCTTTTTCACCCGGAAATAATTCTCCATGTCGCCATGGTAATCGAGGTGGTCCCGGGTCAAGTTCGTAAATATTTTCGTTCTGAAACGGATATCCGATATCCTTCGCTGGAAGATCCCGTGAGAGGACACCTCCATGAACACGTGCCTGCCCCCCATGGATTTCACGGCCGCCAGGGCGCCCTGGAGCTCATGGGGAAAGGGGGTAGTCAAACCTTCCCGTATTACCCTCCCGCCGAACCGGTAGTTGTTCGTCCCGATCACTCCCGCAGGAATCCCTGCACCCTGATATATCGCCTCAAGAAGGTAGGTGATGGTCGTCTTTCCATTCGTCCCCGTTATTCCCACCACGTCCATCGAGGAGGAAGGGTCCCCGAAAAACTTCGCCGAAAACTTGGCCAGGGCGTCGACGGGGTCCTCCACCACGATGCGGCGCGCCGGGTCCACGTCAGGGGATGCTTTGCTCGACACGACGCAGACGGCTCCCCGCGAGAACGCATCGCCGACGAAGTCGTTCCCATCGTACGTGGCTCCCGCTATCGCAAAGAAGACATCCCCCGCCTGAACAGTGCGCGAGTCGACGCTTATGCCCCGTATTTCGGAAAGAGGTCCGGATCCAGCCGGAACGTCCCCCCCGATGATATCTTTCAGACATTTAACGGTAAGCAACTACTCCTCTCCAAATGTTATCAGGCATATACCTCCTGGTGAAATCCGCTTC
>JBFFNJ010000281.1:0-2726 GCA_041563215.1 Candidatus Deferrimicrobia bacterium
AGGTGCAATGAGGTTTCCTGCACGGAAATAGATAAGTCCTTGCGAAAGAAATGGGGGATACATACAATCGATATAAGACGTAAAAAATCGGGAAAGGAGGGGAAGAGATGGCAAAGGCAAAAGTAAAGTGGCTCGGTCATTCCGGATTTAAGATAACGTCTCCGGAAGGCAAGGTGATATTCATCGACCCCTGGTTCGAGGGAAACCCCCAGGCGAAAGAAGACAAAGCAGCTCTCGGGGAGGGGGATTTTTTGCTCATCACCCACGACCACTTCGACCACGCAGGTGACGCCCTCTCGGTGGCAAAGGGAACGGGGGCCCTCGTGATAAGCATTTTCGAAATAGCCATCGACCTGAAACAGAAGGGCATTCCCGAATCCCAGATCCTGCACGGCGGAAACGGCATGAACATTGGCGGGACCGTCAGCATGGACGGCATTTCATTCACGATGGTTCAGGCCTTCCATTCCAGCACCCTCGGGGCACCCGTCGGCTACGTGATAAAGCTCGAAGATGGGTTCACCATATATCACGCCGGCGACACGGGCCTGTTCTCGGAGATGGGGCTCATCGGAGAGTTGTACGGCGTGGACCTCGCCATCCTACCCGTCGGTTCCGTATTCACCATGGACGGGCTGCAGGCAGCAAAAGCACTGAGCCTCATCAAGCCCAGGATTGCAATACCGATGCACTTCGGCACGTTCCCCATTCTGGATCAGACGGCAGAGAACTTCGTGGAAAAGGCCGCCCTCATGTCTCCCGGGGTGAAAATAGAAGTTCTCGCTCCCGGGGAAGAAAAAGAGTTCTCCTGAAGGGGGAAGGGACTGTTCGTTAAATGGGGGGACGATTCACTGTATCACCCTGTTGAAGGCCCCCTTTATCGCCCGCCTGAAGCGAGGCAGGTATACCAGGTCGAAAACGTAACCCTTTCCGGGAAAGAGCTCTTCAGATATCTCTCTTAGCCGGGTTATCATCCTCTGTGCGTCCTCCAGGGAGACATCTCCTGACATGATCAGCCCGAGATGAAGATCGACGAGAATCCGCAAATAGCGAATTTTCTTGTTTTCCTCCCTGACTTTTTTCTCATCGCGCTCGGTCATGGGAATAGACCAACAAGTCGCATCTTTTTTTCGGGAAACCTGTGTCACCCGGAGGAAGCGATGGTAACGAGGATGAGCGCGAGAAGGTAATACCCGAAATAGTGCATCTTCATTCTCAAGACCACCTTTCTCAGTATAGCAAGAGACAGGTAGCCCGAAAAGAAAGCTGCAGCGAAACCAAGGACCATGGCCGGAACGGGAAAAGTCGTTGAAAACCTTCCCTGGGCAACGTGCAGACCCACCGCGCTTGCAATCGCCGGAATCGACAGGATAAAGGAAAATGTGAAGGATGATTGTTGATTTACCCCCATTATAATGCCCGTCATGATCGTCGACCCCGAGCGGGAAAGGCCGGGAATAACTGATAGTCCCTGCATCGTCCCTATGAGGAGGGCTCTCAGGCCCGTAACTTCCCCTTCCGGGTTGTGAGGGAGAAAAGATGGAACGATGAGGATGAGTGCGGTGGCAAAGAAGCCAGCCCTGACCACGTTCAAGGAGGCGAAGACAGATTCGTAATTGCGGGCCGTGGCAAACCCGATCAGGAGGGTGGGAATCGTGGCTACGAGTATGTAGGACAGATAGGTCAATCCACTTTTTTCCCTCCTCGCTGCCGACCTGATTATTCCGGAAAGATCATTTCTGAAGAAGAAGACCGTGGCTGCCATGGTTGCGAGGTGAAGAAGGACATCGAAAAAGAGCTCCGGCTCCTTTAGCCCGAACAGTCGCTGGAAGAGGACAAGGTGCCCCGAGCTGGAAACAGGCAGAAACTCCGTCACCCCCTGCAATAAGCCGAGGAATATGGCGTATAAAATTTTCTGGGAGGGCAAAGCTCTCTAGTCCCCAACCTTTCTCGATTCCATGGCCGCCTTCACCGCATTCATAACCGTGGACCGTATGTTCTCAACCTCCACCTCACTTGCCCCCTCGTACCTCAGCACCAGGACGGGCTGGGTATTCGAGGCCCGGACAAGCCCCCAGCCGCCGTCAAACAGCGCCCGCACTCCATCTATGGTGATCACTTCCTTCGCCTCGGGGATGAGCAGCCTCCTTACCTCGTCAACCACGGCAAACTTCTCCTCATCGGGACACTCCATCCTTATCTCGGGAGTGGAGAAGAGATCGGGGAGATCTGAGAGGAGAGATGAAAGGGAGTTTTTCTCCTTCGACAATATTTCGAAGAGCCGCGCCGAGGCATAAATCGCATCATCGAATCCGTAATACCGGTCCTTGAAGAATATGTGCCCGCTCATCTCCCCCGCCAGTTCGGCCCCAACATCTTTCATCTTGTTCTTTATCAGGGAATGGCCGGTCTTGAACATCACGGGAGTCCCGCCATGTTTGCGGATGTCGTCGAAGAGGTTCTGGGATGCCTTGACCTCGGAAATAATCGTTGCGCCCGGTTTCCTCGTGAGCAGCTCACGGGAGAATATGATGAGAAGATAATCGCCGAATATGACATTCCCCCTCTCATCCACCACGCCGATCCGGTCAGCATCCCCGTCGTAACCGACTCCTACGTCGGCTCCCGTTTCTTTCACCTTTTCAATGAGCTTTTCCAGATTATCCGGCACGGTGGGATCGGGAAAGTGATTGGGGAAGTTTCCGTCAGGCTCCTCGAAAAGAGGA
>JBFFNJ010000282.1:0-2719 GCA_041563215.1 Candidatus Deferrimicrobia bacterium
CCGCCGTGTACGCCCTGTTCCCGCACCTCCTGCCGGGCAAGGACCCGTTCACCGGCCAGAACGTGCAGTGGAATGACGAGGGGCTTACCACGCAGGGAAAAATCGACCTTGAGATCCAGCCTGTTGCCCGTATACTCCTCGATCTCCCTTATTCTCTCTGAAAGAGTGTTCACGATATATTCGAAGAGTACGGGACTCAAGGAAAATTTTAACACATTTTCCTCATCAGGGACGCTTCTTCTTAGAATTTCTCTGAAGAACTCGGAGCTCACCGAACCGGCGCTTTTTCTCCTTCCCGACCTGAAACAGCTCGGGCATTCCTCGAAGCGCACCGCATACGGGGACGTGCCGAGCCTCTGTCTCGTCATGGTCATCACGGAAAATTTCCCGAGAGGGCCGATATCATGCCGTGCCTTCTCCCCCCGCATTGCCGTGCGGACAGCCCTCTCGACCTCCCTTTTGTGCTGCCGGTTCTCCATATCGATGAAATCCATCACGATGATACCGCCAAGGTCCCTCAGGCGGAGCTGCCGGGGGATTTCCCTGGCAGCCTCGAGATTCGTCCTGTAGGCGGTCTCTTCTATGTCCCTCTCCTTTACGCTTCTTCCCGAATTCACATCGATGCTGACAAACGCCTCGGTGACATCGATAATAAGGTATCCCCCCGACGCGAGTTCCACACGGTTTGAAAAAATCTTTTCTATCCCCTCCTCGACACGGTAATGGTCAAAAATAGGGACCCTGCCCTTGTACCGGAAAAGGTCCCCCTTTTTTTCGGGGGCGTATATGTTCAGGAAACCGAGGGCCCTTTCGTAGGACGCGTCAGTATCGACCACAATCCTTGACACCGCAGAATCATAGTGGTCTCTCAGGAAACGGGTTACCAGGTCCTGCTCTGCATAGAGGATACCCGGCTTCTCCATGTCCTTCGCCTTCTTCTGAACGATCCCCAGGTGCTCCTTCAGCTTCTTCAGGTCCTCTCTGAGCTCCTTCAATTTTCTGTCGGCTCCGACCGTCCTGACGATGACGCCCATGTTCGCGGGCAGACTCAGCTTGACCACCTGCTTTTTGATCTTCTCCCGGGTCCCCTCATCATTTATTCTCTTCGATATCCCTGCTTTCCTCATCCCCATCATCAATACCAGGTACCGCCCCGCAATGGAGACGTAGGAGGTCAGAACGGCACCCTTGAGCGGGGACTCATCCTTCACAACCTGGACGATTATCCTGTCCCCTTTTTTCAGATACACCTTCCCCTCGGGATGGTTGTTCTTCTTTTTTTTCGACTTCTTTCTCGAAACCAGGGCAGGAGAAAAAAAATCGGAAAAGGGGAGAAACCCGTTTCTTTTCCCCCCGAAGTCCACAAATGCCGCCTGCAGCGCCGGCTCAACGTTTTCCACTTCCCCGAGGTAGATGTTTCCCACGATACCCCTCTCCAGCTGGTTCTCCATTTCTACGAGCTCCACATCCTGGCCCGTAAAAATGACTCCCCTCGCCTCCTCAGGGAAAAGGGTGTTAAATATTATCTTCCTCTCTTCCTTCCTCTTTTTCTGGGCCATCTTCCCTCAGTTCCTACGGATTCCCGTTTCTCTTTTCACGCTCATACCTGACCACCCTGTTACCACCGCGGGATCCGGCCACCTGGAGAGCTTCTTCCGATGCTTTGATGAGATCGGAAGGGTGGTCTCCATCGATGTGGTAACCGGCAACACCCCCGCTCACGGTTACCGAAACATCTTCCCTCTCGTCGGGAATCGAAAGCCGGCCGGAGCTGATAGCATTGCACAACCTCTCCCCGTGAACATAGGCCTGTTCCTTCGTCGACGCCACCATGACGATAACGAACCTGTCGGTGTCGAACCGTGCTACAAAATCCGCCCTCCGCGTCTTCTCCTTGGCCACCCTTGCCACGTATTGAATAATGGCGTCCCTTACCACGGGACTTCCACGCCCTTCTATTTTCTCGAGCCCGTCGATCTGAAGCATCACGAGAGAAAGGGGAAGGAGGTAGTTATCCGCCTTCCTCAGTTCTGAAACAAATCGCTGGGTGAAGTAGTCCTTGCTGTAAACAGCGCTCGTTTCATCCATCACATCGGCAAGTTCCGCGTCGAGAATAACCTTTGCCTTGTCGTAGGAAAGGCCGATAATATCCCCGATCATGGACAGATATCTCTTTTCCTCGGGTAACCGAAAGGCCATGTCTGCAACTGCTACTGCTCCATAGATGCCCTCCACCCCGATAATGGGGGTTACCAGCTGTGCCTTCAAACCCTTCCTCTCGAACTCGGACAATGATACTCTCGAGTACCTTTCCAGGTCCGTGTAATCTTCGGCGCTCAGTGTCTTCCTCTGTTCAAGGGAAATGCCCACGATACCCTCACCCGTTCTTATGCGCAGCGTTCCATTCAGATGGTCCGGGTATCCGGCCCCCATTGTCAGGATAAACACATCTTCTGATTCCTGCCGGAAAAAGGCCACGAGGTCCGCACCGAAAAAACTCTTTATCGTCCGAACAGCAATAAACGGGATGTCATCGGAGAAAACGTTGGTCGTGAGCTTCCTGATGATCTCTGGAATGAGTACGTTGAAACGGGCTAACTTCTCCCTCTCCTCCTCGGACCGTAAAAGGGCATCCTTCAGGATTGCCACCTCTCCCCGCAGCCCGCTCACTTCCTCTTTCAGCGCCGACACAGCCCTGATGAACTTCGTCTCGAGCCGC
>JBFFNJ010000283.1:0-2713 GCA_041563215.1 Candidatus Deferrimicrobia bacterium
CGAGAGTGGGGTCCACGAAGGTTTTGCCCGATGATGCGTGCACCACCTGCACATCGAGTGATACCGAATCGTTACCGGAGGAAACGCGGGCAGAGACAATCAGCAACAGCGAAAAGAAGCCGACGAGGGCAATAAAGAAACTGCGCTTCATATCTCTTCCCTTTCTATTATCCAGATTACCTTCGGGGTATCGTGCCCTTTGTCGACTATCATAACCGTCGCGTTCTTGGCTTCGATACTCTCCACGGTGGCAGTAAATTTCACCTGCTGCTTTATCTCGTGCCTCTCCATTGAAGGATAAACCAGAATGAGGATTAAAGCAACAGCACCGACAAAGGCAGGGACGAGATACTTCAAGTTCGCAAGGAACCAGCCCCTTTTCTCGCTCTCAGCCTCCTGAATCGATGCCTCAACCCGCTTGAGGATAACATTTTCGGGAAGACGGCCTACCTCGTCTTTCACGTATTCCCGGACAAGGTCCCCGATACGGCCCGTCTCATCGACGTACATCCTGCAGTCGGCGCAGGCATCGAGATGCTCCCTTACCTCGCCTTCCTGCGGCCGATGAAGGAGGCCGTCCTTCAGCATCTCTATTTTTTCCCGTACATCGCTGCAAATCATCACTTGCCCCTCACATAATCGGAAAGCAGGTCCCTTAGTTTCTCCTTTCCGTAATGGATTCGCGACATGACGGTCCCGATGGATATACCCAGGATCTCGGCTATCTCCTGGTAACTCAAACCTTCGATCTCGCGCAGCACGATGACCGTACGATGATGTTCCGGAAGGGAATCTATAGCCTGTTTCATGACCCTTCTCAGTTCCTGTCTCGCCACTGCATCGTCTGGCTTCTCGTAAAACTCAGCGTGTCCCACCGCCTCTCCATCTTCCCTCTTCATGTAGGTCTCATCGAAGGCGGCCTGGGGGTTTCTCGAAACCTCCCTCACCTTATCAATGGCCTTGTTCATGAGAAGGCGGTAAAACCAGGTGTAGAATTTCGCATCGAAGCGGAAATCCCTGAGTGCGTTGTAGGCTTTCACGAAAGAGTCCTGAACGACATCGAGCGCGTCGTCCCTGTTTCCCACGATTCCCACGGCTACACCATACGCCCGTCCCTGATACCTTCTGACGAGCTCCGAAAAAGCCTCTTTTTCCCCACCGATGGCCCGCCTTATCAGCGCGTGATCGTCGCATTCGGAAAGTTTTTTCTTCCTATCCATTTGACGCCTTTACGGGATGGATATTCACATCCCCGCCGAGAGGGCTCCCCATGAATATCCACTCTTTACATCTACTTTCAGCGGCACATCGAGGGAAACAACCCCCTCCATGACATCCTTCAGCAGGGCACCTGCTTCGCGGGCCACATCCGCCCGGGCCTCCAGTATGAGCTCGTCGTGGACCTGAAGAATGATGTGGGCATCGATATTTTTCCCCTCCAGCTTCCCTTTGAGCTCAACCATCGACAGCTTGATAATATCGGCCGCTGTCCCCTGGACAGGAGCGTTGACAGCCATCCTCTCGGCCGCCTGCCTGAGTGCCTGGTTCCTGCTGTTTATGTCGCGTATGTATCTCCTTCTTCCCAGGAGCGTCTCGACATATCCCTTTTCTCTGGCCCCGACCAGCGTGCCGTCGATGAACCGCCTGACCCCGGGATACCTGTCGAAGTAATCGTCGATGTATTTCTTTGCTTCCGGCTGGGGTATCTTCAGTTCCTTGGAAAGGCCGAAGGGTGTCATGCCGTAGAGGACACCGAAATTCACGATTTTCGCCTTTCTCCTCAATTCCGGGGTGACCCCAGCCTCACCAACATCAAACAGGGCCATGGCCGTTTCCCGGTGGACATCCCGGTCTTTCTCGAACACCGCACGAAGGCGCTCATCCCCGGAGAGATGGGCCAGGACCCTCAGCTCTATCTGGCTGTAATCGGCGCACACGAACAGAAAGCCCTCACCGGGCACGAAGGCCTCACGGATCTGCCTGCCGTAGCCGGTGCGAACGGGAATGTTCTGGAGGTTCGGGTTGCTCGAGGAGAGTCTCCCCGTGGCAGTCTGCATCTGGTTGAAACTGGTATGAACCCTGCCCGTGCCCGCATCCACCATGTGAGGCAGCACATCCACGTACGTTGATTTGAGCTTGGAAAGAGTCCGGTGTGAAAGGATAAGAGATGGGGCCTCATGGAGCGGGCTCAACTGCTCGAGGACCTCCACGTCCGTCGAGAAACCCGTCTTCGTCCTCTTTACCGGGGGAAGGCCGAGCTTTTCAAACAGGAGGAAGGATACCTGCTTCGGGGACGAGAGGTTCACCTCGCCTCCCGAATATCTGCCCACGCTCTCCTCTATCTCACGGAGTTCCCCGTCGAGCCGGCGGGAGAGATCCTTCAGCTTATCCGCCTCGAGCTTGACGCCCCTTTTCTCCATCCAGTAGAGAACACGAAGGAGGGGCAGTTCCAGCTCTTCGTAGAGTTTCAGGAATCCCTCCCGGGCAAGACTCGACTCGAGTGGCCCGGAAAGCCGCCGGACTCCACCGGAAAGTACCGCAACCCTCTCCTCCTCCGTTACGAATTCCGTTGCGATCTCCACACCCGTGTATCGTGTCAGGATTCTCGATAGAGCCAGGGAAGATTCCTCCGGATGGAGGAGGTATGCAAGCAGCATGGTGTCGCCATAAGCGAGGTCAAAAACCTTTTCGAGTGGGGGACAGCTCCAGACAG
>JBFFNJ010000284.1:0-2708 GCA_041563215.1 Candidatus Deferrimicrobia bacterium
CTTTTACGGTCGACCCCAAAATACCTGAGGGATCACGTCCATGAAGGGAGGAAGCGGGGCGGGAAGGACCGGTTTTTCCTGGCCGGAGGCTGCTCCATCGACTCATCGGTAAACCCGCAGGCTATTAAAACGATCGTCGGGGCGGCCCGCGATTCTCTTTGAATAGAGGCTGTCGGCAGGAGACAAATAAGCTTTACGGCTTGAGGGGCACAAAGAAAGGGAGGGGGAGTTATTTCGGGCATCTGTCCTCGAGGCTTTTTACCCTCTCTTTGAGCCAGGCGAGCTGCTCTTTGCTGCACCCGGCACAGCGGGAGATGGCGTCGCGAAACGTCTCTATTGGCATTCCGGGTGCGTCCATGCTTTTAAGAACCAGGCCTGCCGTATCGAGAAACTGCCAGGGTAATTCCCTCCTTTTCTCGAGCTGCTCACGCATGAGATCCGGGCAGGAGAGAAGGGGACGTCCCCTCGATGCCCGGACGAAACAGAGGTTGTTAATGGCATCCAGGTAATCGGGGTCGATTTCGATCGCTTTCTCAAAGTCTTTCAAGGCCTCTGTTTCATCTCCCCGTTTGAGCAGCACGTTTCCCCTGTTGGTGAAAAAGAGGGGATTCCCGGGGTCTTTCCTGATAGCCCTGTCCAGATGGTCGATTGCGAGGTCATATTCCCCACGCTCCTCGTATGCAACCGCAAGGTCGTTGTGTTCGCCGGCACTCAACGGGTCATGGACGATGTAGATCCCGTGGCCGCTGCACGCGGTGAACAGGACTATGAGAAGGGGAAGAAGTCCCCGTTTTATCGGCTGCGACGAAGAGGGCGAGGAATCCTGTTTTCTTCCACTTTTCATTGATCTCCTCGATAGGTGCCGTGATGAACTTTGAAAAACCATTGTGATAGACCAGTTCCTGCCTGTCAATGTCATAACCGACGACAACGACGTAGTGGGGAGACGAGATGGGGCCCGTTCCCAGGTCGACGAACAGAATCACCGGGTTGCCATGCGACACTGCCTCCATGACAGCGCAGGAGGTGCTTTTTTCGATGCGGGCGGAAGAAAGATAGCGCGAGGCGAGTTTTCTCATGTCCGTTATCAGGGTTCCCTTGAGCGACTCGCTGTAGAGTTCTTCCGTGGCCGCATCGAGGGAGATATCTATCCCGTGATAGTTGAGAACCATCGTCAGGGCAGCGGGGCCGCATCCAAAAACCCTCTGGTAGAGTGGCTCGACGTCCAGCACAGTTTGGGGGAGCAGGGCAGGGCCGCACCCGACCCGGTTCGTGACGGACCGGGAACAGGCAAGACCCATTGACAGGGTCAGGATGAGAAATGCTATGAGCCTGTTGCGAATGATTCCCGCCTCATTTTATGACTATTTCCTTGTCGAGCAGCTTGATGATGAGAACCACGATCAGGGCGAGAACGGCCAATCCGATAAGGAGGCCCACCCCGTCTCCCCCCGCGGGAGCCTTGCTGACCATGCCTGCGAGGACGTGGAGATCCTCGGGGTCCATACTGCTCACCTTGGACATCGCCTCTTCCCTGTCCATGCCGAAGTCGCGAAGCTTCTGGGTCACGATCCGCGATTCCAGGAAGTGCCGGACCGTTTCGAGATCTTCACGGGATACCTGCGATGAGACGCCGCTTGTAAGCTTCGAGGAGATCATCGATGCGAGGGCTTCCTGCCGAATGGACGAAACAGCCGTGATGGCTGCAGCCATCATGATCGCGACGATGACGAAATGACCGCTTCTTCTCATTTTGCCAATCATATCGACCTCTTTGTATCCTGTTTTTTTTCCCTCACGAATATATGCGGTTTGGATTCCCGCACATTTTCGTATTACCTATATCGGTGATTTCAGGGGCGTCTTTAATGTTTTGTGCGTGAGCTTTTTGCCAAACGGGGGTAAAAAAAATCCCGCATTTCGATCCGGCACATATCGGCAACGGGCTAAAATATGAGCGTCAATCTTTTGGCTGACTGCCGCAGCCGTATGGTTAAAATCCTGCTGATTCCCTTCAGTAGCTTGATACCTATCGCCGGATATTGTTCAAAAAATGCCTCTAATGAATCCCGGCTGAGGGTGATTATCTCTGTGTCCTCGATGGCAACGACCGTTGCCGAGCGGGGATGCTCATCGAGCATGGCGAACTCTCCGATGATGGAGCCTCTTTTCAGCTGTGCGAGCACGATATATTTCCCCGGGAAATCTGACACCTTTTTCACCTCAACACTCCCTTTCGTTATGAGGCCGATAAAATCCCCGGGGTCACCCTCCTTGAATATGACCTTGCCGGCGGGATATTTCTCAGGCCGGAAAAAGTGGGCGATCTTTTCAAGCTCCCCTTCGTCAAATAATTGGAAAAGGGTGGATTCGGACTTTAATTCCGCGATGATATTCTGGATCTTTTTTTCCACGGGGTTCCCCAATCACTTTATTAGGAAAAACAGGGATATCTTACTACGGGAAGACTCGCGTGTCGATTGGCATCTGGTGTCTCATAGACCTTTGCGAGATGGCGCGTTGTTTTTCAATCTGAAAAATACCAGGAGGATAACCCACGCAAAAAACCAGCCGGCAGATGAAAAATCATCTTTCGAGGATTTAGGCGTTATTGAACACCCACCGCTGCTGTTTTTGAAGCCCGTTCCGCTCAGTAAGATATTTGCTGCAGGAGTGTCGGGGTCATTGCTCTCGATCGTTATTGTCGC
>JBFFNJ010000285.1:0-2686 GCA_041563215.1 Candidatus Deferrimicrobia bacterium
CTTTTGATTGAATGAAAAGAGAACGAAGGGCACGCCATATGGCGGTTTTGTCCGCTTTGTTCGGCAAGATTGTTGACAAAATGTCAATATATTGGTAGGAAGTATAATTAGTATCTCCCAACTCCAAGCAGAGATAAGATGCCGGGACACTGCGGCATGTGCATGAAAACGAGGTATGTTTTTGCCGTCGCAAAGAAACGGTATTTATCTGTCCATTATTAAATTGCCTTTACTGAGAAGCTGCTTTTAAAAGGACAAAACCCTTACTATTCACCGTTGACGGAAGCGCGGCAGGGGACACATGAAGAAAAGGATCCCGATTCTTCTGTCTTTCGTGTTCATATTTTCCTGTATATTGCACAATGAAGCCGCAGCAAGACGTGGGTTTTTCGACAATTTTCTCGCCCTGAAACCCGGGCTCTACTCTCCCCAGGACAGCGCTGTGGACGGTCTCGACGATGACTTTGCCGGCACATTGGCCTTTGGGGAGTATACGTCGAAGACCTTCGCCTGGGGCGTCGAACTGACTCACGCAGCCGCATCTTTCGATGGAAAGTTCGTCGAAGATGAATTAACCTTCAACGCCGCCAAGCTTTTCCTCACATGGGTAAAACCACTGGGAAAAAAAAGGAGGAGGAAAGGAGAATTCTACTTCACGCTGGGGGGAGGTATCTATTCCGTCGAGGCAGAACACAAAGAGGCCGGGATATCGGACAAGGGCAGGGACGACATCTACGGCGGCGAAGTTGGCCTGGGCTTCAATTACAATCTCTCGAAGCGGTTCTTTATCGGCATCGAAGGAAGATACCTGCTAACCACCGACGCCAAGGTATCGCTCAACGTTGAGGGGGTTTCCACACCCCTTGAGTTTTCTCTCGATGGGTACGTGGTGACGGCTTCTTTCGGCGTGAGGTTTGATTTCATCCCCATTTTCAGGAGGCGCTGAGGTTATGGGAGGAGGGAAAATGAAAAGGGTAAGCGATTTCACATCCTGCTTCCTCGTGATTTTTTCCCTCGTCCTTACCCTGCCATCGTGCAACAGCAGCGGCGGAGGGGGTTTTTTCGGCGACAAGCCACCGCCGACGGCCCCGGCCGTGACGATTACCGGGCCTTCCGATGGGTCATCTTTCAATGCCGGAGATTCGATCAGCTTTACCGGTACGGCTATCGATACCGAAGATGGAGATCTGTCCGGAAGCCTGAGCTGGCAGTCAGACCGCGATGGCCCCCTGGGGACGGGCGGTTCTATCACCGTCCCCTTGAGTACGGGAGGGGCGCACACGATCACGGCAACGGCCACAGACAGCGGGGGATCGACCGGGACTGACCAGATCGGCATCACCATCAACACCGCCCCCGTCGTGACCATTTCGGCGCCTCCTGATGGATCGAGCTTTACCCCCGGCGAGACGGTCAGCTTTACCGGTTCGGCCTCAGACAACGAGGATGGGGATGTCCCAGCGAGTCTCTCCTGGACATCGGACCGTGATGGGGCAATCGGAACAGGAGGTTCCTTCACGAAATCGGATCTCTCGGAAGGCGCCCACACGATCACGGCAACGGCGGCAGACAGCGGGGGATTGACCGGGACTGACCAGATCAGCCTGACGGTCACGGCGAACACAGGTTCCGTCATTGGGACCGTTGCCGGCACAACGGTTGTGGCCGTCAACCAGGCCGGAGAAATTGCAGGCAGCGACGATACCGAGGGAAAAACCCCTGACGTGCAGGGCAATTTCTCATTTACCCTGACGAACATACCGGTGGGCCAGGAGGTGCGCCTCTTTCTCCTGACTAACGGGGGTATCTTTCCGCTGTACTTCGGTCAGCCCCAAACGAACGTGTTCATCCTCGACCAAGATATCGAGGTGGACCTTGGCTTCGTCGCTATAGTCGATGACGATTATGTACTGACGTTCCCAAATCTTGCGGGACAGGAGGGAAGAGCAATCCCCGAAAAAGATCCCACCGAGTTGACCGAAGTTCGCCCTGAACCAGAAGACGCGTCCATACCGGAGAGCCTCATTACGCCAGACACCTCCGGGCTCACCCTCGGCGAACTTCTCGAGCTCGGCTTCGAAGCTCTCGAGGATCTGGCCCTGCTCACGGCAAAGACCTACTTTGAGGCGGCATTCAATCTCGCGGGGAACTCTCCCTCTGACGATGCCGACACGGCGAGAATCTTCTTCGCTGTAACGAGGGTGGGGGCCCTTGCATTCGACACCTACTCGGACGGCAATCCTGATGACGAAATCGACCATCTCGGCGACATCCTGGACTCGCTCGGATGCGATCCGAAAGATACGGCTCGATCGAACATCGACGCCATAAGGTGCCCGGCCTTGTTGCCGGATGACACGGTCACGGGAGCCCAGGTCCAGGATTTTCTGAATGGACCGGTCCTTCGTGAGCTAAACGGTGCGCTCGATAACATCGAACCGGTATCGGAAGCCTACGAGAGGAACCTCATCTTCAACACCGGTGAGAGAGAGGAGTCAGCCGAGATCGACTACCGTGACGTGCTCGTATTACGCTCGGCGCTGAGGACAGCAGTGGCAGCCACCCTGATTCAGTCGGCTTATGATCTCGACACAGACATCGATGCCGAGTTGAACGATCCTGCAAATACCATAGAGAGTTTCCTCGAGGATAATAGCAGCTTTCTCTCCCTGTTAGATGCCTCACC
>JBFFNJ010000286.1:0-2663 GCA_041563215.1 Candidatus Deferrimicrobia bacterium
CTTGGCGATCTGCACCGCGAACGTGCCCACCCCTCCCGACGCACCGTTGATCAGGACCTTCTGTCCCGGCTTAACCAACCCCTCATCGCGAAGGCCGCGGAGGGCAGTGACTGCGGAGGTCGGTACGGCCGCGGCCTGCTCGAAGCTTAAGTTGGCCGGTTTCGAGAGGAGGTTACTCTCTTTCGCGATCACGTACTCGGCGCAGGCGCCTCTGCACGCGCCGAATACCGCGTCACCCGGTTGAAACTGCTTCGCCTTCTCCCCGGCCGCCTCGACGTGCCCTGCCACGTCGAATCCCGGGATGTAGTTCTTCGGCCTGGGCCACCCGGCGACCATGCGCACGAGGTACGGCGAGCCCCTCATGGCGAAGCAGTCACCTGCGTGGAGGGCGGCTGAGTGGACGCGTACCAGCAACTCGTCATCCCTGACCACCGGCCTTTCGATCTCCTTCAGCTCGAAGACGTCCGGTGAGCCGTACCCGTTTTGCACGATCGCGTTCATACGTATCCTTACAAGATTGCTTCGATCCGGTCGTTTTGACTATATTACATGAATGGTGTCGGTTCCCATATCCTCATGTTTTTCTCATTTTCCCAAGAAGCGAGAACGAAGCCAGATTCAGGTGAAACAAACTCTGGGATAGGCGAATAGGGAATAATCTGAAAAAATGGGAACTGACCCCGGCCATTCAATGATGATGAAAAGGCTGCTGATTCTGATCATAGCGCTTACTTTGGGAGGATGTGTCGGCCTGCCGGAGAATGTTCAGCCCGTTGATGGATTCGAGCTTAACAGGTACCTGGGGAAATGGTACGAGATAGCACGTCTGGACCACTCCTTCGAGCGGGGGCTCACAAGGGTTACCGCGGAATACTCCCTTCGGGAAGACGGGGGAGTAAAGGTCATCAACAGGGGATTTTCCGCCTCGGATAATAAGTGGAAAGAAGTGACGGGGAAAGCCTATTTCGTCAGGGAACGGGATGAGGGCTATTTGAAGGTCTCCTTTTTCTGGCCATTTTATGGATCCTATATTGTTTTCGGCTTGGATAAGGATAATTATCAATATGCCTTCATTTCGGGCCCGAAAAAGTCGTACCTCTGGCTCCTTGCGAGGACGCCGAAGGTGGACACCCGTGTACTGGACCTCTTTATGGAAACCTCCAGGCAGTTGGGTTTTGATGTGGACCGCTTGATCTTCGTTGATCAGGGGGGAACGTGAATGGGGTCAGTTCCCATTTTCTCAGATTCTGAGGATGTGGGAACTGACCCTGCCCCTCTTCTTATCGAGGAATCAAGCCGGATGAACCTCAGCGTTGACAGTGTTTTAGCAGTATTGCCAGGTTCCCGTCAAAGACAATTTTTGATGCTACTTCGGTAAGCTGATGCGGTAAATACCATATTGCCCTTTCGGGGCAGCTCCCTCATGAATACGGGACGTCGTAAAATACAGTTTGCCGTCCGGCCCGAAACTAAACGAGTCTGGCCATGCGATGGCCTTGTCCTTGATGACGGTCTCCACTTTTCCTTCCGGGTTTGTGCGGAAGATAGCGTCATGCTCCAGCGCGGATATATAGATCTTGTTGTCCGGCCCAAAGATAAGTCCGTCGGAGGCGCCCGTTTCGCCGACTTTTTCAACCTGCGCCTCGATCTCCTTCTCTGGAAGGCCGAACCCGCGCAGCTGTGACGCTGGAATTCGATACATGGTGCGTCCGGTAAGCGCCTGGTAGTACACGAAGTCATCCCTGGAGTCGTAGGCAATCCCATCTGCGTGGACCCTGGGTTCCCTGCCATTTAAGATCCACTGTTTTCCCCCGATAGTCAGGATCACATCTTCGGAGGCCGTGGAAGGATGGTTGTCCAGGACCCTGCGTGCGTTGCCCGTTTTCAGGTCAAGTGCGATCAGGGCGCCATTTCCCGAATCCGTCATGTACGCGAAATCTCTTTGCGTATCGATGCGGATATCGTTGAGATAACTGTTTTCAGGGGCATTATCAGGACCGAAGCGGAATGTTCGTGTAACGGTATTGGTGGCCAGATCCACCTGGAGCAACTTGGGGCCGCCCGGGATGACCCCTTTGAACCGGGGGTTCGCTGGATCGAGGATCCACAGCCTGTTTTTGTCATCTACGAATACCGCCTGCACGCAGATAAGATGTGTGGCGGGATCTTTGCCTTCTTTCCAGTCATTCATGGCAGTATCGGGGTAAGGGACCGGTGTTCCCTCTACAAGTTCCGCGACGGATACGGGCACGTTGTCAGACCAGCGGGGATAGTTGACAAACAGCCGGCCCTCTTTTGATACAGCAAGGCCTGTCCACTGCGCATCGGAAAAGGCAACGGGTTCCAGTGTGACAGTTTCCTGTTTTTTGGGCGGCTTTGACTTGCAGCCGAAAAGCAACGAGATGGTCATCATGGGAATGGGAAAAGCGATGATTGTTCTTGCAATATGCCTGTTGCTCTGCATACTCATTACCCCCTGATATTCGCTTCTGAAAAATGGGATACCCCTCGCTCTTATTTCATTGTCCCATGTTTTTCGTCAAGGGGAGAATGAAAAAGGCGGGATGTCGATGGCCTCACCCCGATGGATGTACCACCTTCTATTTCAAGGATCCCGGCATTGTCGCTGATTTAAATGTTGCCCCTCGTGCTATTTTTAAAAA
>JBFFNJ010000287.1:0-2615 GCA_041563215.1 Candidatus Deferrimicrobia bacterium
AAAAGAAAGGTCCCACAATGGTTGGAAAAAAGATCCCTTCAGCCCTCCTGGTCTTTGCGCTGGCACTCCCGCTCTTTTCCGGTTGCGCCGGCGGGGACAGGGGGAAGGTGACCATCGCCTTCGGGGGCGCACCGAAGGAAATCGAGTTCTGGGTAAAGATAATCGACGACTTTGAGAAGAAGACGGGAATCGGCGTGCAGCTTCTCCGGCA
This sequence comes from Candidatus Deferrimicrobia bacterium, assembly GCA_041563215.1. GTDB lineage: Bacteria > Desulfobacterota > Deferrimicrobia > J040 > J040 > WVXK01. The sequence continues at coordinate 212 of JBFFNJ010000287.1, forward strand.
GCCCACGGATACGGACCAGAGGCGCCAGGGGCTTCTCGTTCCCCTCAAGTCGCGTAAGGCCGACCCGGATGTTTTCCTCATGGACGTGGCGTGGATTTCCCAGTTTGCCGGGTCGAACTGGCTGGAGCCACTCGATGATATTGCCGGGCAGATCGGGGCCGGCGTGTTCTTCGAACGGGTGCTGACCCTTGCCGACACCTACGGGGGATCGGTGCTCGCCCTTCCCGTGTACGTCGACGGCGGGCTCCTCTACTACAGGAAGGACCTGCTTGCGAAACACGGGTACGAGAGGCCGCCGGAGACCTGGCGCGAGCTGGTGGCCATGGCGAAAAAGATCCAGGCCGGGCAGCGAAGAAAGAACCGCGCCTTTTACGGTTTCGTCTGGCAGGGGGCCCAGTACGAGGGGTTGATTTGCAATTTTTTAGAGTTTTCGGCGTCGAATGGGGGAGGCATCCTCCTGAAAGACGGGACCATACGCCTGGACACCCCGGAAAACGTAACTGCCCTGGAACTCATGAGAGACCTGATCCACGGGAGGGCCATTTCGCCGCCGAACACCTTCACGGAGATGAAGGAGGAGGAGGTACGGTCCTTCTTTCAAATGGGAAACGCCGCCTTCGAAAGAAACTGGCCCTATGCCTGGGCGATTCATCAGGAAAAGGGATCTTTTGTCAGGGGAAGGGTCGGCATAGCGCCCCTGCCACATTTCGAGTCGGGCTCGAGCGTATCCACCCTGGGGGGATGGCACATTGGTATTTCGACATTTTCCGACGCCAAGGATAAGGCCCGGAGGCTGGTTCAGTACATCCTTTCCTACGAGACCCAGAAGAACCTCGTAAGCGGCCTCGGATGGAATTCGGGGAGGAGGGACATATACGAGGACGAAGAGATCCTTGCCAAGTTCCCCCATTACCGGGAACTTCGGGGCGTTCTCGAACGTGCCCTCCCCAGGCCCACCGTCCCCTACTATTCCCAGCTTTCGGCCGTGATCCAGCGGTACCTGAACGCCGCCATTGCCGGGAAGATGGAACCCCGGAGGGCCCTTGTGGAAGCCGAGAGGGAAAGCCGGATGGTAATCGAGCGATACGCCGGAAAGTAGGTTCGTGATTCATGAAAAAGAACACGCCGAAAGAGACCCTCGAAGCTGTTGTGTTCCTTGTCCCCCTCGCCGCTTTTCTGCTCCTTTTCGCCCTCTACCCCGTTGCGGGGACGCTCGTCACCTCTTTTTTTCGGGACACCACGTTTCATGCGAGAGAGTTCGTTGATTTCGATAACTTTGCCAGGCTCTGGCATGACGGGGGATTCTTGCAGTCCGCACGGTTTACCCTTCTTTTCATCGCCGTATCGGTGCCCCTCGAGCTTCTCCTCGGGCTGGCTTTTGCCCTCCTTCTGCATGAAAAGCTTCCCCTTCGGGGCATCCTGCGCGTATCTCTTCTCATCCCCTGGGCGGTTCCCGCGGCGGTGTCGGGAAGGGTGTGGGAGCTCATATACAACTACAGCTTCGGCCTCGCCAACTTTTTCCTGCTCAAGACGGGTATTGCGGATGCCCCGGTGAACTGGCTCGGCTCTGATGGCGGGGCTTTCTTTGCCCTCGTCCTTGCCGATGTCTGGAAAACGACTCCCTTCGTGTCGATAATACTTCTGGCCGGCCTGCAGACGATCCCCGGTGAGCTCAAGCGCCAGGCCGAGGTCGACGGGGCAGGTTTTTTCCGCCGCTTCACCAGGCTGACCCTTCCCCTCCTCATGCCGATGATGGTTGTTGCCCTCCTCTTCAGGACGATTGACGGTCTCAGAATTTTCGACATCGTCTACGTGGTAACGGGAGGCGGGCCCGGGGGCTCGACGACCTCGCTGTCGATTTACGCATACCGCTTTTTCGTTTCGGGAGATTTCGGATACGGATCGGCGATATCTGTCACCCTGTTTCTTTTGGCCCTCGCCCTCTCCCTGCTGTACCTCAAGCTCTTTCGCTTCAGGGAGGTGGTGGCGTGAGGGAAGAGAGGGTAAGAGCCGTCCTGCGTACCATTGGTGTTGCCTTCATGCTGCAGTTTGCGCTGGCTCCCATCGTCTACATGGCAGTGGTGAGCCTTGCCAGGAGCCCGGAACTGGTTTTTTCCCCGGGAGACGCAGGTGCCACGATAGTCAACTATGTCCGCATTCTCACGGACCCATCGCTTCACTTCCTTCATTACCTCAGAAACAGCATCGTCGTGGCAGGCGCCAGCTCCCTCTTTGCCGTTTTCGCGGCAGCGCCGGCTGCATATGCCATTACCCGCCTCCCCCTGCCCGGAAAGGTGCTGATCGTCCTGTGCGTTTTGAGCATCTCCATGTTTCCCCAGGTAAGCGCGATCGGCTATCTCTTCAAACTCATGGCCGGCCTGGGCTGGATCAACACGCATGCATC
>JBFFNJ010000288.1:0-2599 GCA_041563215.1 Candidatus Deferrimicrobia bacterium
ACCTGCCCTGCGGAGATCTGCTCCGCATCTTCGATCATGGGCGGATCGGCCAGGATGTACACGCCGCTGGAATGCTTCACAAGAAGGGTGTGAAGAAAATCGTAATCGGCCTTCTGCGAATTTTTCGCAAGGTCGATGATGGAATACGACGGATTCACGTTGAAGAACATCGTCACGTCGCCGTGGGAGAGCACGAGGTCGACCACCGCCACTTTTTTGCCGTGGTAGCGGACCAGTGCGTCCGCGAGATTTACGGCAATCGTCGTGGTGCCGTTACCCCCCTTGTTGCTGAACACGGAGACGATCCGGCCGCCGTCCGGCTTCCTCTCCAACCGGGCCGCCTTGAGTTTATATACCTTCTCCGCCGCCGCACGCAGGTCGATCTCTTTTACGGGCTTGCAGAGAAAATCGTGCGCCCCGGCCCGCATCGCACGCAGAATGAGGTCTGCGTCGCTTTTGTCCGACAGGGCCAACAGGTAGAGCGCCGGGAAGTCCCGGCTCAGGGTGGAGATCGCCTCTATGGAAGCAGAAGGATCCTGCCCCAGGCCAACGATCACCATTTCCGGTAGATGCTTCCGGATGATCGAAATGCCGGTCTCGAGGGAGTTCGTTTTCCAACGAGTCTCCACCGAGCCGATCGTCCGCCCCAGGATATCGATGTGACGGATCGCCTCCTGGTCCGATTCGATGATTAAGCAGCTGATACGGTTCATTCCACCTCTATTCTACAAGACGGATTGTCTTCAAGGTTTCTCCACCAGGCCCGGGTGTGGGGCCGCCAAACCCTGGGCCCACTACTGATTTGACCCTCCCGACGATGGTTCCCTGGTTTTCCGATATGTCCTGGATCCAAAATCCCACGAAGGCAACAGGTTCAATATTGCTATTGGGCCCTCCACCAGGCGCTGGTGGATTGTTGGGATCGTAGACCGGAATTTGGATGTGACGGGTTGGAGTGACGTCTCTTCCATTTATGGCCATTGTTACAGGTGAATTCGTGGAAAAATCCCAATCGGCATGTGACCCCGAAAAAGGGTAAGATCCTGTAAAGTTCTGGTCGGTATAGTTATTGATATCGTAGTCGGACGTCGGTCCGTCCCCATTCATGAGGCTGTGCGGTTCTGGGTCGGGTCCAATAAACCCGAGTGGATTTTTATAATAGGTGGGCGCCACTGCCTGGATTGTTGGCCCCACCATGTTACCGGGTTCTATCGGTATTTCAGGTACATCGTCGCCCATGCTGACGTCAACCTGGCATCCCGTTTCACAGTCGTTGTTCATGATCATGTATTTATAGAAACTTGCCCCGGAGTTAATAGTTGTACCTGGAGGACAACTGCCTGGCACAATGAGGCTGGAAAAATCGAGCGCGAGGAAATGCCCTGGTTCAAAAGCCTTACCAGGCTCCCCGATTTTTAGTACCATCAAACTCCCTGCGCAGAGACGGGAATCGCGATCGGAACGAGCGGAAATATTGTCATGGGCCGGATAATCCCAGACAGTCACATCATTCATTCCGTAACAAGGATGGGCAGGGTCATCCTCCGACAAAGGTTTTCCGTCGGCATCTAAATAATCACTCAATGGTATGATGGTGTCTAGTCCTGGCTCATATGCAAATGGATCTGATCCACCTTCCACCCACGGAAGGGGAATCCCGAAGGGCGCAAGACATGTTGTGTTCGCGCTGACGGATGCCGCCTCGGCGACGGCAAAGGCGGTGACTCTTTTCGTGGCCCCGAGGAACAATTTCGAGAAGAAGAGAGGCACGGTTCGTTCCGTCTGGACCTTGATGCGGTCCTTTTCCGGGAAGGTGACGACGACGCAATCATTTCCAGGGGTCGGGTTAAAGGGGTCAAGCTTCGTTTGGACCACGTTGTCCTTGGTGGCGAAATCGATCGCGCGCACTGTCGCCTCCGCTCGGACAGCCGCATCGGCCCACGTCCCTGTCTCGCCCGGAGCATTGATGAATCGGGAAGCCCCCGCGAGCGCGCCCGCGTCAGCACAGCGTTGAAGATCGTGACGCACGCTGTACATGTAGCCGACGTCGATTCCCAACGCCGCGAAACCCAGCAAAACGACGATCGAGATCGCGAAGAAGACAAGGACCTGCCCCTTTTTGTTCACTTCCATATAAGGCCTCCTTTCTCCAAGGAAACCGTGCTCTACGGGAAGACGGACGGACTGGTCTCTTCCGGCTCCATCAACTCCGTCGGGAGCGCCGGTATCTCATCAGGGTTAAGCGGCCGGACGATCTTTGGCGTCACCATCATCAACAGTTCGGTTTCCTCGTTGGAATACCGTATGTTCCGGAAGATCACGCCGAGAATCGGGATGTCCCCGAGTATCGGGATCTTGCTGACCTTCCTTGAGATCTTGCTATCGATGAGCCCGGCAAGGACAAAGGTTTGCCCGTCCGCAAGCTGCAGCCCCGACTCTGCTTTTCTGCTTGTCAGCGCGGGAAGCTGGAAGCCCGAAATTGCGATGCCGTTCGCGAAATCCAACTCGCTGACCTCCTGCGTTAATTTCAAGTAGATGTCGCCGTTACTGACGATCCTCGGCTTGAACGAGAGGCTGATCCCGAACTCTTTATAATCCA